>JBJMQN010000355.1:0-15369 GCA_045802665.1 Myxococcaceae bacterium
ACCTACAAGCTGAACGCTCCGAAGTCGGACGCGGAGACGAGGCCGGTTCCCAATCGGGTCAGCCTGGTCATCGAGTTCTGACTTCCTACGGCGTCCCGTAGCCGAGCACCGTGCCCGTGGTGCGGTGCTTGCGGAACACGCCCTGGCCCGGACCGTTCGGGTTCGACGTGTTTCCCTCCAGCGTGGTCAGGCTGCCGTCCGGATTCACGCGCTCGACGAAGCCGGTGTGGTCCGCGCGCCCGTCATGGTTGAAGTCGAAGATCACGATGTCGCCCGGCTGCGGATTGCTGCGGCCCTTCCACGTACCGGTCTGCTTGAAGTGCGCCTCGAGCGCCTGCGTGGACGCGAAGTTCAGCGGCTTGCCGGACTGGGTGCTCACGTAGGAGACGAAGTCCGCGCACCACTTCTCGGCGCCGCGGCCGAAGAAGTGCTGGTACTTCTGAATCGCGCCGCGGTTGTTGCCGGACTCGCGCGTGCCGAGCTCGCCGCGCGCGGTGTCGAGGATGCGGTTGCGCAGACCCGAGGACGTCGTCGGGCCGGACACAGGCGTCGGAGTGGAATTCGCGTTGCTCGCGGTGCGCAGCGCTCGGAAGGTGTCCGGTCCCGCGACGCCGTCCACGCGGAGGCCCTTGCTGCGCTGGAACCGCATCAGCGCCTGCTGAGTCCGGGTGCCGAATTCGCCGTCAGCGCCCGCCGGGAAACCCGCCGCGGTGAGCTGCCTCTGCAGGCTGACGACGCCGGCGCCCTTCGCGCCCACACGCAGTTCGATCGACGATGAGGAGTTCGTGGTGCTGGTGACAGTGCGACGGACCGGAGCGATGGGCATGGCGGCTGTTCCCTTCGGTATGCGACCGAAACATTTCGGTCAAAATGGTTATCGTGGCCGCCCTTAAGAAGTTTCCCCTTCGATTTCAGGGGTTTGGCTTCTCAGATTCTAAGAGGACGCTGCGACCTCCTCTTGAATCTCGTCCAGCACGGCCGAGAGAAACGCACCAAACGACCCCGCCAACTCCTCGGGTACCTGCTGTGCGCCCTCTTCCTTTTCCCAGAGGACGACGCGGGCCTCTTTTTCGTGCGGGCGCAGGGGAGCGAGGCAGAGAAAATTGCCCCACCCGTCGTATTTGACCGGGGTGAATTCGCGGCGGAGCTGAGGCGGGGCGCGCGTCCTTTCGCGCTGCGTCACGGATACGAGGTCGAGCTCCGGTGGAACGTCCGCGCCCAGGCCGAACACCTCCTCGCGCTGAAACCGCATCCAGCCGAAGCGGATCAGGAACGCGCGATATCCTCCGGAAAAGGTGAGCTGCAGCTTCTTCTCCGCTTCCGAAAGCTCTGCCTCCGTCGCGCCCGCGCCGAGCTGCACGCCTTCCAATCGCAGCAGCCTTTCGAAGACCGAATCGTTGGAGCTCAAAGCATTCGTGGGGAGGATCATCGCGGCGGGAGTTCGGCGTGCATGGGGCGGGCTGTCAATGGAACGCGAGGGTGCGTGAACCGTCACACATTCTGCGACTTCGAATGGCGCGGAATGCGGCAAGAGCAGAGGGATCCGCGAGCCAGCCGGAACAACTCTCGCTAGGGTCCGCGTCCTCATGGAGTCTGGCCGTAAGCAGGATCGGAAAGCCGTTGGCCTGCTGGTGAAGTTGCAGCACGCCAACGTCGACACGTTCGCCGAGGAGTACGCGACGAACCTCTCACCGGGCGGGATGTTCATCCGTTCGCGGCAGCCGCAGCCGGTGGGCACGCGGGTGAAGTTCGAGGTGCAGATCGCCGGTGGCGTTCGCGTGATGCGCGGCTCCGCGGTGGTGAAGTGGGTCCGGGGCGCGGGAGATCCGGCCGGCGCGCCGGGCATGGGGATTCAGTTCGACGAGCTGGATCCGGCGACGCGCGCGCTGGTGGATCGCATGGTCGCGCCGACGCCCGAGCAGCTGGAGGCGGAGCAGAGCGCGGCGGCCTTGGAGGCCGAGCTGAAGGCGATGTACGGCGATCCGTCGAAGGCGAAGGCGGGCGGTGCGTTGCCGCCGGTCGCTCCTCTCGCGCCGACGATTGCGCCTGGTGTGGCGAAAAGCGCTACCGGTGGAGCCGCAGCGCGAGCGAGCGCAACTGGTTCTGCTGCTGTCGATGCGAAGGCCGGAACACCGGCGGCTGCGAAGAGTGGCGCGGGTGCTCCGTCGCTCGCCGCGCCAGCAGCAGGTTCCCCGGCGAGCTCGAAGTCCCTCGTTGGGAAGGCTGCAACTCCGGCGGCAGGAACTCCTGCGTCCGCGCGACCTGCCGCCAACGTCAAGGCAGTCACCGCTGACGGGCTGTTCGATCTCGATGGTGAAGTTCCGATTGAATCCGACGCCGACGAATCGCTCTCTGTCCCGATCGAATTCGAGACGGTCGGATCGCCGAAGGACGCGATTGATCTCCCGCTGGATTCGCTGATCGCGGACACGCCTGCGCCGCCGGAAGACGAACCGTTCGACTTTGCGATTCCTCCTCCGAGCGCGCCCCCGCCTCCCGAGCTCGAGGCCGGAATCGACATCGACTTCGACGCGGCGCCCGCTTCGTCCGGGACTGCCTCTGGAATCGACATCGACTTCGAAGCGATGCTCGCTCCGGAGGTGAAGCCCGCGGCGGTTCCGCCGCCTGCGCGCGCCTCAGCACCGCCGCCCGCGGTCGCGAAGGCCCCAACGCTTCCTGAAGTCCGCCGTCAGGATCCGCGCGAAGCTCCGAAGGACGCGCCGCCTCCAGTTCTAGCGAAGCCTACCGCGCCGCCTCCGGTTCCTGCACCCGAGAAGCGCGCGTCCGGCCCGGTGTTCCTCAAGCCGCCGGAGAAGATCGATCCCACGGGTCTCGTGATCGGCATCGATCTCGGCACGACCAACTCGTGCGTCGGTCTGCTCAAGAACGGCAAGCCAATCGTGATGCGATCGAAGGAGGGCTACAACACGCTGCCCTCGATCGTCTCGCTCACGCCGGCGAACAAGCTGCTCGTCGCGCACCCGGCGAAGAACCAGATGGTGCTGAATCCCAATCGGACGATTTACGGCGCGAAACGTCTCGTCGGCCGCCCGTTCGACAGCCCGACCGTGAAGCAGGTCCGCGAACGGTTCCACTACGAGGTCTGTCCGGACGACGCCGGAAGGGCGGCGGTGCGGCTCGGCGAGGTGGTGCTGTCGCTCGAAGAAGTGCAGGGGCTCGTGCTGCGCGAGTGCCGGGAGATGGCCGAACGCGAGCTCGGAAAGCCGGTGACGCGCGCGGTGGTGACGGTGCCGGCGTACTACTCGGAGCCGCAGCGCGAGGCGGTGCGCAAAGCGGGCGCGATGGCGGGGCTCAAGGTCGAACGCATTCTGAATGAGCCCACGGCGGCGGCGCTCGCGTTCGGCATGAACCGGGAGCTCGACAAGAAGATCCTCGTCTACGATCTCGGCGGCGGAACGTTCGACGCGACGGTGCTGAAGATCGAGAAGAACGTGTTCGAAGTGCTCGCGACCGGCGGCGACACGTTCCTGGGCGGCGTGGACTTCGACAACGCGATCGTGGACCTCCTGCTGGAGAAGTTTCAGCAGAACGAGAAGATCGCGTTCTCCGGAGATTCGATCGCGCTCTCGCGCGTGTCCGAGCTCGCGGAGAAGGCGAAGTGCGCCCTCTCCGAACGGCAGAGCTACGACGTCCACATTCCCATCCTGATGATGGACGAAGGCGGCAAGCCGCACGACCTTCGCTGCACGATTACGCGCGACGAGCTGACAGCCGCAACGCAGTCGCTGATCGATCGGACGTTCGAGGCGGTGCGGGACGTGCTTCTCGACGCCGGGCTCAAGACGTCAGATGTGGACGAGGTCATCCTCGTCGGTGGCCAGAGCCGCATGCCCGCCGTTCGCGAGAAGCTGAAGGAGATGTTCGGCAAACCGCCCCACGCTTCGGTGAATGCGGATGAAGCAGTCGCGCTGGGCGCGGCGCTCTACAGCGGCTCCGTCGACAAGGTCAGCAGCGTGGTGCTGATCGACGTCCTGCCCATGACCATCGGCATCGGCATGCCGGGCGGCGGATTCAAACGCGTGCTGGAGCGCAACACGCCGCTTCCCACGCAGCGATCGTTCTCGCTCCCCACCAGCCGCGACAACGAGGACACGATCGAGTTTCAGGTGTTCCAGGGCGAAGACAGCAACCTCGCCGGCAACGAGTACCTCGGCACGGTGCGCATCGAAGGACTCCCCAAGGCGCCGAAGGGCCTCGTGAAAGTCGCGGTCACGCTGCGGCTGGATGCGGAGTGCGTGCTGCACGCGGAGGCGACGGAGCTGTCGTCGCGCAAGGCGATCAAGGTGACGCTCGCGACGCGCTACACCTCGGAGCAGGTGCAGAAGAAGCTCGGCATCACGCAGGAGGCCGCGAACAAGGCGCAGGAGAAGCGCGCCGCGGATCTCAAGGGACGCGGCGGCGGCTTCTGGGGCTTCATCAAGCGCGTCGCGGGTAAGAAGTGATCAGCTCGCGCGCGTGACCCGCCGAGCTCAGCGGTGGAGCACGCCCTGCAGCGCGATCTCCAGATCCTCGGGAGACACGGGCTTGGACAGGATTCGGTCCGGCCGGAGTTCCAACCGCGAGCCCACGTCCGCCGCGCCGGTGACGACGATGACGGGCACGCGACTGAGCCGCGGGTGGTGGCGAATCCACTGCATGAAGTGCCCGCCCTCCATGCCCGGCAGCCCGAGGTCGAGCAGGATCGCCGAAGGCACCTTGGACTCGTCGCCCTCGAAGAGCAGGATCGCATCTTCCGCCGAACGCACCGCGTCCGCCTCGTACCCCGCCGCTCGAACAGACTGGTTCAGCGCGAAGAGGAGTCGCTCGTCGTCCTCGATGATCAAGATGGGCTGCATCGGGTTCGCACCGACACTTGAGCACAAGCGACACGCCCACCGCGGAGCCAGAGCCCGGAGGTCGAGTCGAACTGTTCAATCCCGTTCGGGCAGCGCGAGATTCCGCACTCCTGGTGAGAGTTGCTCTAGCGCCGATCCGACACGTGCCGAATCAGACCCTCTTGCGCGACGCTCGCGACGAGCCGTCCGCCGCGATCGTAGACGAGGCCGCGCGCCATCCCTCGCGCGCCCTGCGCCGTGGGCGAATCCATCACGTAGAGCAGCCACTCATCCACGCGCGCGTCGCGGTGAAACCACAGCGCGTGGTCGATGCTCGCCACCACCATCTTCGGGCTGTACCAGCTCTGCGCGTGCGGCCGCAGCGCGGTGGCGATCAGGTTGAAGTCCGAGGCGTACGCGAGCATGCACCGGTGCAGCATGGGCTCGTCGGGGATGCGCCCTGTCGCGCGGAACCACACTGCCTGCCGCGGCTCCAGCTTCGTCGGCGCCAGCGGATTCCATTCATCGGTCGGCCGGAAATCGATCGCCAGCTCGCGAAGCAGCGAGTCGCGCAGCACGGGCGGAACGTTGCCTGCGTCGCGAAGCCACTTCGCCTTCAGCTCGGTGAGCGGCGTGAGCGAGTCCGGCTCGGGCACCGAAGGCATCGGGAGCTGATGCTCCAGCCCCTGCTCCTCGTGCTGAAACGAGGCGATCATCGAGAGGATGGGGCGGCCGTGCTGAATCGCCTGGATGCGGCGGGCGCTGAAGCTGTTGCCGTCCCGGATGCGCTCCACCTCGTAGACGATGGGCGCGGCCTTGTCCCCGGGCAGCAGGAAGTACGCGTGCAGCGAATGCGGGATGCGGCCTTCCACCGTTCGCGTGGCGGCCATCAGCGCCTGCCCCACGACCTGCCCGCCGAAGACCGCTCGAGCGCCGAGGTCCGAAGACTGGCCGCGGAACAGGTTCACCTCGAGCTTCTCGAGATCCAGTTGCCGGAGCAGCTGCTGCAGCGTGGGGTCCATTGGGCTACTTCCTGCGCGGCTGATCCGCTACGCGCTTCACGGTCGCGATCAGCGCGTCCAGATCGAACGGCTTCACGAGCAGCTCGTCCCACAGGTCCGGCTCTTTCGGCAGCGCGGCGGGCGCGGCGGTCATCATCACGATCGGGATGTCCGGGTAGCGCTCGCGGAGCTTGCGGGCCAGCGCGACGCCGTCCATCACCGGCATCATGAAGTCGATCAGCGCGAGGTTCGGACGCGCCTGCTCCACCGCGAGGAGCGCACGCTCCCCGTTCGAGGCGCTGATCACGTTCCATCCCTCCCACGACAGGATGTCGGTCAGCGTCTCGATGATCGAGAACTCGTCGTCGGCGACGAGGATCGTGCGGAGCGGCTTGTCCACCTAGCCTCTCCGCTTCGTCGAACGCTTCTGGGGAAGCGCCGTCGGAATGAGCCCCGCGCCGGTGTCAGTGGGACTCCCCGATTCGTACACGCCGTCCACGACGACTCCGCTATCACCGATGGTGAAGGTGTGGGGAGTCGCCGTGTGCGCGGACTCGCGGGTTTTCATCACTGAGATGATGCGCTGCGCCTCCGCGCTGCCGACGTTCTGGCGGAGGAAGAAGATGTTCTGGAAGATCGCGGACACTCCGCCGGTGGGGACCACGATGTTCTGGACGTACAGCTCGCGCGTCTCTTCAGTGATGAAGGTCGTGACGCCGCGCCGCTGGAGCTCGGTGCACAGCGCGCTGAAGAAGCCGGAGACGCGTTCGGGGAACTCCTGGTCCTTGAAGCCCACCAGCCCGTCGATGAACAGCCGCGTCACCTTCCGCTCCTGAACCACCTGCAGCAGGTGCTGGCCGAGCTCGTCGAGCACCTGCTCGGAGGGCTTCCGCCATTCGATCGCCAGCAGGTCCTTCTTGAGCGCCTTCTCGAAGTCGAAGCCGAAGCGGCGGGCGGTCTCGAGCAGCGCGGGCGGCGACTCGAAGAAACCGAAGTGCATGCAGGAGTCCTTCCGCCGGATGCCTTCGGCGAGGAACTGCAGCCCGCATAGCGTCTTGCCCGCTCCGGAAGAGCCGAGCAGCAGCGTGGTGCTTCGCTGCGCGATGCCGCCGCCGATGAGCTCGTCCAGCCCCGGGATGCCGGAGGGGAGCTGCTCCGGGCCGATGCTCACGTGCCCGCGCTCTTCGCAGACCGCCTCCAGCCGCGGGTAGATGGCGATCCCGTCGTCGCTGATCGCGTACGCGTGTCGCCCTTCGTTGAAGCCGCTGCCGCGGAACTTGCTGATCTGGATGAAGCGCATCGTGCGCGCGCGGCGCGTTTCGAGCTGCAGCTCGATGATGCCGTCCACCATCGTGTGCTCCGGCATCACCTTCGCTTCGTCGTGGCCGGAGGTGAGCAAGAGCACCGTGCAGCCGATGACGCCCACCCACGTCTGCAGCTCGTTGATGAAGCGCTTGTAGTCGATGTTGCTGTTGGCGAGGTGCTCGGCGGTCACCATGCCGTCCAGCACGAGCAGCGTCGCCTTGTGGTCGCGGACCACGCGCCGCACGAGCTGGAGCAGGCCCTGCAACCCTTCACTGACGAGGGGAGAGAAGCCGTTGACGTAGAGCACGGAGGTGCCGACGGCGGCCGGATCGAAGAACGAGAGCGTCTGAAGCTGGCCCAGCATCCGCGCGTGGGTCTCGGCGAGCAGGGTGATGTAGAGCGCGCGGCCCCCGTGCTTCACGTGGTGGTAGCAGGCCTGGTTCGCGAGGATCGTCTTACCGACGCCCGGCTGGCCACCGAGGATGTAGATCCCCGACTTGAAGACTCCCCCGCCGAGGACGTGATCCAACCCTTTCACGCCGGTCGGAACGCGCTCCGGAGGCGGGGGCAGAGATGCGCTGTCGCTCATAGGCCTCCGTGTTTGGCGCGGAGCGGAGGTGAATTCAACCGTCGCGTGCGAAGGTGTTCAGCGCGACTCCACCGGATGTCGCAGGACGCCCTCCCGGGTTTGTCTGAGAAGCGTCAGTGGAGCGATAGTCTCCCTGCCGTGAGACCGCTCCTCCCCGCGCTCCTCCTCACTTGCTTCGCCCTCTGTGCCTGCGCGACCGTGCGCACTGCCGAGCCTTCGGATGAGCAGCGCCTGGACGCGGCTCTCTCCGCGCCGCGCGGCAACATTCCGGATCCTGTCGCCTTCGACGTGAGCTCGGCGCCCGTGTCCAGCGGCAGCGCGTTCTTCTCCGGCGACGAGCTCGTGAACGAGCATGCGGTCCGCTATGGCGGGCGGCACCACGGGCGCATCGGCGTGTACGGCTATGGCTTCGGCGTCGCTCGGACGCCGCCCGCGCGATCTCAGGCGCTGAGTCACCCGGAAGGCGTACCGGGGGGCAGCCGGCCCGGTCTGCTGCCGTAGGCAATCGTCGCCATCGTTCATCCGTCGAGGCGAACGATGCGCATCACGTGCTTACTGCTGACCCTTTTCTCGTTTGGCGCGCTGGCTCACAGAGGCGTGCAATGGCCGTCCAATGAATCGCGGATAGACGCGGACATGGCGCCTTCGCAGGATCCGATCCCGCAACCGCTCGTGTTCGAGACGCAGGTGCCCAAAGCGCAGCCCACCACGTTCGAGCAGAGCCGCGGACTCGAGTACGTGAACCAGGGCCCGTACGTCGGCGGCTACGGCTATGGCTACGGGTTCAGCGGCGTCACCGGTGGTCTCAACGGCGTCGGTTTCCCGACCACGCCGCAGGTCCGCTCCAACGCGCTGTCGAATCCGCAGGGGATGCCAGGCGGGAGCCGGCCGGGGCTGCTTCCGTAACTCTCGGCGCGAGCGTCCCGAACACGAAGTCCCAGAGCGGAAAGCTGCCCGCGAAGTTCTGATCGAACTCGCGCGGGTCAGCGCTGTGGTGCACGCGGTGAAACGCAGGCGTGGCGAACACGTACTCCAGCAGGCCGAACCGGAACGGCACATCGGCGTGCAGAAACGACGTCCACGCTTTTCGGATCAGCACCACCGCCGCGAGGTCCGAGAGCGACGCGCCGAGCAGCGCGCCCGGGACCGCCACCGCGAACCCGTGCACCAGAAAATCCAGCGGGTGCTGCCGCCATCCCTCGAGCCAGTTCAGCTCCACGTCCGCGTGGTGAACGCGATGAAGCTTCCAGAGCAGAGGGACGCGATGCATCGCTCGATGGATGAGGTAGCCGAGCAGATCTCCCAGCAGCAGCGCGGCGACGATGCGCGGCACGCCCGGCTCTTCCAGCGGCTCGGTGGCGATCTTCTCGAGCAGGGGAGCGCCGAAGCTCCCCATCAGCATGGTGTTCAATACGAAGAGACACACGCAGAGCGCGGAGCTCCGAAGCTCGTACTTCGCGCGTGTCCCGAACAGGTGCTCCAGCGGGACGAACACGCCCGCGCAGAGCATGAGGAACAGGACCGCCCCGAGGAGCAGCTCCACTGATCAGTACCCTTCGTAGCTGCCCATGAGCTTGATGAGCCGCTTCTTTTTCACCGGCGGCTTCTTCTGCGCGTCGTCCGTCTTCTGCGCGGCGATCTTCCCGACCGCGGCCTTCGCCGTCTGCTTCACCTCGGCCATCGCCACGTCGCTGGTGAGCAGCCACACGCAGGCGGCCACCGAACCGCAGATCGACATCACGCTGAGGAACACCGACCGCAGCGTCTTGCTTCGTTCGTTGAGCAGCGTCATGTGTGGACCCCGGGAGCGAATGGAACGACTCAGTTGAACGACCGTCGCGCCGAAAAGGTCTGCAGCCACCGGACCACCTGAAGTGTCCGGGAATGTGCGCGGGTTGGTGCGACCCGGTTCGCACACCGGGCGTCGCTGTCGCCGTCCGCGCTTTCTGGGCTATCACGCAGTTCAGAGATGAAGGTCCGGCTGCTCCTCGTCGAAGACTCGCCCAACGACGCAGCCCTGGTGCTCCGGACGCTGCAGCGCGGGGGCTTCGACGTGGATCATGTCCGCGTGGAGACCGAGGCCGCGTTCCTCTCCGCGCTGATGGATCCGTGGGACATCGTCATCTCGGATTTCAACCTGCCCACGTTCAGCGCTCCCGCCGCGCTCAAGCGGCTACACGAGCAGGGCAGGGACATCCCCTTCATCATCGTCTCCGGCACGGTGGGGGAGGACCTCGCGGTCAGCGTGATGCGCGAGGGCGCCTCCGACTACCTGATGAAGGACAACCTCCTGCGGCTGCCCGAGGCGGTGAGGCGCGAGCTCCGGGAGGCGTCCATCCGCAATGAACGCGCGGAGGCGGATCTGTCGCTCCGTCACTCCGAGCAGCGCTTCCGCCAGCTGATCGACTTTCTGCCGGACTTCGTGCTCGTGCATCGAGACGGGAACATCATGTTCGCCAATCCCTCCGCGGCGCGGATCCTCGGCTACGACGCACCGTCGGAGCTGATGGGGACGACGCTGCTGTCGCACGTGCGGGACGATTTCCAGGACGTCGTCCGCGATCGGATCAGCGGCATCAAGCGCTCCGGCACCATCGCCCCGATGATGGAGCAGGTGTGGCTGCGGCGGGATGGCTCCGACGTCGCGATCGAAGTGACCGGGAACCGGATCCTCTACGACGGCGCACCGGCGATTCTGGTCGTGGGGCGCGACGTGACGAGCAGGCGGGAGCTGGCGATGAAGCTGATGCAGCTCGATCGGATGGCGTCGATCGGGACGCTGGCGGCGGGCGTGGCGCACGAGATCAACAATCCGCTCGCGTACGTGACGTCGAACCTTCGCTTCGCGACCGACGAGCTGTCCGAGCTGAAGCCGCCTCCCGAGATGGCCGCCGTCGTGAGCGAAATCGTTCAGGCGCTCCGCGAGTCGATTCAGGGCACTGACCACATGCGGCAGATCGTCAACGACCTGCGCATGCTCTCGCGCAACGAAGATGGCGAAGCGCCGGTGAGCCTCGACGTGCAGCGCGCCATCGAATCCGCGGTGAAGCTGGCGATGGGACAGGTGCGGTCGCGCGCGGCGGTGATCAGAGATTTTCAGCCGGTGCCGCTGGTGAAGGGCAGGGAGGCCCGGCTCGCGCAGGTGGTGTTGAACCTCGTCGTCAACGCAGCGCAGGCATTTCCTCGCGAGGACTCGAAGAGCCAGCGGATCATCGTTCGGGTGCGTCAGGCGGAGCAGGCGGTGCTGATCGAAGTGGAGGACAACGGGCCCGGCATGACGCTTTCGGTGCGCGCGCGGATCTTCGAGCCGTTCTTCACCACCAAGCCGGTGGGGCAGGGTACGGGCCTGGGACTGCCCATCTCGCGCAACCTGATTGAAGGCATGGGCGGCGAGCTGGAGTGCGAGACGGAGGAGGGCAAGGGCACCACCTTCCGGATCCGCCTGCCCCTCACCGCGCAGTAGGAGGGCTGTCCGTGGATCCGCTCGCGCTGGTGCGCGCCAACACTCACGTCATCACGCCAGAGCTGTGTCCTGAGCTTCGCCTGCGCGTCGCGGCGGATCCGGTGGACATCTGGCTCGAGCTGGAGTCGCACGTGAAGGAGCAGCTCGGGCCGCCGTTCTGGGCGCACGCGTGGCCGGGAGGATTGGCGCTGGCGAGGTTTCTGCTCGATGAGCCGGAGAGGGTGCGCGGCAAGCGGGTGCTGGATTTCGCATCCGGCTGCGGCGTGGGCGCGGTGGCGGCGGCGCGTTCGGGCGCGTCCTCGGTGCTCGCGACGGAGATCGATCCCTTCGCGGTGGCAGCGATCTCGCTGAACGCGGAGTTGAACCGCACTGCCGTGAGCGCGGTGCGGCGCGACGTCATCGGCGAGCCGCGCGAGTGGGACGTGGTGCTGGTGGGAGATGTCTTCTACGAGCGCGAGCTGACGGACCGCGTGACCGGCTGGATCTCCGCGCTCAGCGCAGCGGGCGCCGAGGTGCTGATCGGAGATCCCGGCCGGAGCTTCCTACCGCTCTCGAAGCTGCAGCGACTCGCGAGCTATCCGTCGGAACGCAATTCCGCATGGGACAGCTGCGATTCGAATGAAGCGGTGGTGTTCCGCTTCACTTGAGGACGACGTCGAACACCCGGCCATCTTCCGAGTGCAGCCCGGTGGGCGCGGGGTCCCCGAACGGCAGCTTGTGCTCGGAGAATTTGCCCACCGCGTTCGCCTGCTGCAGCGAGCGCAGGACTTCATCGCGCTCCTTGTCGGCGTTCTTGTCGATGATGTGGTTGATGAACATCTGCTCGGGGCGGTCCAGCGCCACGACGGTGTTCACGTCCAGGCTCGCGGTGATGGCCCAGACCTTCTTGCCCTGATCATCCACCTGCCCGGTGTCGAAGACGCGGAAGTGGTGACGGCCGCCGGTGGGATCGTTGCCCTTCTCGAACGAGAGCACGTCCGGCTTGCCGTTCATGAACAGGTGCGCGATCGGCATCCGGTCCACGAGGTCCTTCGTCGGATGCGGCACGTGCGGCGCCTTGTCGTGGCGGCGCGTGACGTCGTTCCAGGCCTTCGTCGCCTTGTCGAGGAAGTGATCCGCCCCGCGCGCGCCAATCTCCACCGCCGCCGCGCCGCCGTACTCGAGCATCGACTTGGTGCTCTTCGGAACCGGCTGCAGCCAGCCCGCCTTCAGGAACGCCGCGCGGACATCCTCCAGCGAGCCGTGCACGTACACGTTCACTGGATCGGACTTGTCGCCCTTGATGTTCTGGGCCCACTGACCCTTCGTGGGAATCGAGAAGCGGGCCTCTTTGGGCGTCGCGGGTGCTGCGGGCTTCGACGGGTTGATGCGGGGCATCGTCAGACCTCAGTGCTTGTTGTCGAACTCCATACCAGCCTTCACCTCGGCGATCGCGTCCTTGACCAGCTGCGCGGCCTTGGCGCGGTGACCGCCCTTGTCGTGCGTGGCGGACTCGAGATCACCCAGCGCCTGCTCCAGATTCTTGAGCGCCTTCTGCATCATGGGCTGCGGCTCGGCGGCGATCGCGTGCGTGGCAATCCCACCGAGAACGAACGAACAAACGGCAACCGTCAGGATCTTCTTCATGTGCGTTCCTCCTGCGCTAGAACCTACGCCGAATTGGCGACGCGCGAAAAGCCGACGGGCTCTCCAGGGAACAAGCCGGATTCGCTGCCTTCCACCGTGCTGGTGGTAGACGACGAAGAGGTCGTGCGCGATGTCCTGCACCGGGCGCTTTCCAAGAGGAACATTCCGCACGAGCTGGCGGCGACCGGCGGCGAGGCGATCGAGAAGCTGTCGCGCGGACGTTTCGGCTGCGTCGTCACCGACAAGAACCTGCCCGACATGAGCGGCGTGGACGTGCTGAAGGAAGCGCAAAAGCTCCAGCCGTTCTGCGCGCGGATCATGATCACCGGCTACACGACGCCGGAGTCCATCCTCGAAGTGCTCCGGATGGGCGCGTCCGATTATCTGGAGAAGCCGTTCAACGACATGCAGCTCGTGCTGCAGCGGATCAACTCCGCGATGGAGCACCAGCGCACGGAGTTCGAACGCAACACGCTGGTCGAAGTGCTGACGGGAATGCACGACGCGCTGAAGGCGCGGGACAAGCAGGTGTTCGAGCAGAAGACCGAGCTCGATATGCTCCAGAGCGTCGTCGAGTTCCGGATTGAAGAGGCGACCAGCGAGCTTCGAGCGAAGCTCTCCGCGACGGATCAGCAGAGCCGGGCGGATCGGGAGATCGCGAGATCCGTCCTGCAGCGGCTGGATGAGCTCCTCATCTACGTCGGAGATCGCATCGGCGAAGCCACCGCGAACGAGGATCCGTCGCGGGCGGTGCTGCGGGAAGTGGAAGACCGCGTGAAGAGCGCGGTGACGCTGCTCCGGGACACGCTGCAGTCGGCGTGAGGTCGGACGCGTTGATCTGCGAACGACGCTCAGCCTGAATCTAGTTCCCGAACCTGCCGATGAAGTGCGACGTCGTGGCGACGGACGACGTGCCTGCGTCGCCCAGTCCGATGGACCCGGCGAACTTTCCGCTCATCGCCGCCTGGCCGTTTGGATCCACGTTCATCCTCAATACGGAGGCGGAGCCTGAGACGTCGAGCAGCGTCGCAGAGACCGGATCGTTCGCGTTGATCCCGGTGTGAGCGATCCACACGCCGCCGTCCAGGCCCGCATCGAGCCCTCCCCCGCCGAACCCGGGTCCGAACCCCACCGAATTTCCGGCGATCCATACGCCGCCGTCAGAGGTGATGGACAGCGCGCTCAGCCGATCCGCGCCCGGCGCGCTGAACACTCTCAGCGTGGTGGGCTTGGGCTGCATCAATCCGGGTATCAGCTCGACGAGGAACAGGTCCGGATCCGTCGACGTGATGCCGGCGTCCACGAGCTGGAATGGCCCGACGAAGCTGCCCGCGAGGAAGACCTTGCCGCCGTACCCCGCGAGCTGAACGTCGAGCAGTCCCTGCGCCGAAATGGACGAGACGAAGCTCACGTTCTGAAAGATCTGATGCACGAACGAGCCGGCGTCGGGTTGGGACTTGAGCAGGACGAGACCATGGAGCGGCACCGCCTCGGCCGTACTCGTGAACTTGCACGCCGTAGTACCCGTCTGATCCGTGCTGGCTTCGAGCGCTCCGTAGAAGTCGTTCGTCACCGGATCGATCGCGACGTCGCGAGCTATTCCCGCGTTGCAGGGAAAGGCGCGCGCGGAGAGGCATCGGCCTTCACGGTCCCATGCGGCGATCCAGTTTCCGCTGCTGCTGGTGATGTTGTTGATCACCGCGCAGTTTCCGGCGGTGCCAATGGCGATCGGGTTCGGCTCGTAACTGCCGAACAGGACAGTGGTCCCGTCGGCGGAGGTGTCGCTGTCCGCCGTGACGATGAAGCGCGAGCTGCTGCCACCCACGATGTCCGCCGTCATGCCTGCTGCCCACACCGCCCCGCCATCGGAAGGCGTGACCGCGATCAGCGCAGTGCCGAAGTCCGGTAGGCCCGCGTCGTTTCCGAAGGACGAGCCGGCTCCCACGCTCATCGTGAGGAAGAAGCGGCTCCCGTCGGCGGTGCTGGTGACGTTGATCGGTGTCTGAGCGCTGTTGCCCGAGCCGGGGCCGAAGTTGCGGAACATCTGCGGATGGCCCTGCCCGTCGTACGACAGGACGAAGCCGTCGGTCAGACCAGTGCGTGACAGCTCCGGATCGCTGTCGTTGAACACGTCCATTCCGCCGCTGAATCCGCCAGCGACCACCGCGCCGCCGTTGGGTAGAGGGCTCGAGCCGCCCATCGCGAGCGAGGTCGTGAAGGAGTCTCCGAGCTGACTGAACCAGACGCTCGCGGGAGTCACGGTGCCGCCACCGCCACCGCCCGTTCCGCCTCCGATACCGCCCCCAGTGCCTCCGCCCGTTCCGCCTCCGATGCCACCGCCTGAGCCACCCCCCGTTCCACCACCGGTTCCACCTCCGACGCCGCCGCCCTCGCCGGAGTCAGCGCCACCACCACCAGCGCCGCCCGCCGTCGACGTCTGACAGGTGGCCTCATTCTTCTCGCAGAACTTCTGCTCCGCGCCCTTGAAGTCGAGGCATGCGGCTGCGCTCAAGAGGATCAACGCCGCGAGAAATCGCTTCATGGAGACAC
>JBJMQN010000356.1:0-3914 GCA_045802665.1 Myxococcaceae bacterium
CGCCGGCTGCGAGGTCGAAAAGATCTCGAGTGGAGCTGCTGAATCGGGGAAGCGGGCGGGTCGGGCGGCGGGGTTGAGCAGGCGGGCCGGTGGAGGGGCGGGTCGGGGGCGCGCAGTTGTCGAGCGCGGTGGTCTCGTGGGGACGGGATCGCGGATGGGCGGGTGTTGGGCGGGTTGGGTGGCGGCGGGTGGAAGATGTTGGAGCACCAGCGAAGCGAAGTGACGGTGGCGGGACGTGGCGCGTGAGGTGGAGCGCGGACGTCTTGGAGTGACAAGGGGCGGGTCGGGCGGCGGCGGGGAGATGTGGCGCTGATGTGAAGCGCGGACGTCGTGAAGTGGTTGCGGGACGTGGCAGGTGCGAGCGGTTCGAAGTGACGGTGTCGGGATGTGCTGCGTGATGTGGAGCGCGGACGTCTTGGAGTAACGGGCGGGTTGGGCGGCGGCGGCGACGTTGCGCGTGAAGCGGGGCGCGGACGTGTTGCAGTACGGGCGGGTTGGGCGGCGGGTTGGGCTGAGCTGCATGGCGTGTCGGGCGGGACCGGGGGCAGCTCGGAGGGTGGACTGCAGAGAATCGCGGACCCCTTCGAGCTCTTTCGCTTTCACGCGGTCGCTTTCTTGAGCCAGCGCTACAGGCGCGTAGCCTTTCGCGCGCATGGACAAGTCCTTCCTCCTCCAGCAGCTCGGCGAAAAACTCCGCAGCGCGGTGCAGCTCACGCATCGGGCTTCCGAAGACGCTCGGACCGACGCGAAAACGGGCGCTGCTCGCGCCGTCAATCTCGCGCAGGGTCAGACGATGCGATCAGTGCACGCGCGCGAGGCCCTCGATGCGCTGGATTCGTTTCATGTCCGGCCGATGAAGAAGGGCGAACCCATCGGACTCGGCGCGGTCGTCGAAGTGGAGGACGGCGATGCGGGCCGCACGTTCTTCCTCGCTCCCGTCTGCGGCGGCGAAGAGCTCACCGGCCCCGACGGCGACGGCATCTTTCAGGTCGTCACTCCGGCCTCTCCGTTCGGCCGGGCGCTGATGGGAAAGCGCGTCGGTTCCACCGTGGAAGTGATGATCGCCGGCGAACCCACCGAGTGGACCATCACGTTCGCCGCGTAGCCCAGCGCAGGACCACACCTCGACGATGCCCTAGCGCTCTTGCGGTAAACGTTCGCGACGTAGGCCAGCGCAGGGGCCAGACCTCGGCGACGTCCCAACGCCCTTGCTCTTGGCTGGACAAGGGTAAACGTTCTCGCGCGTGACCACGCCCGCGGCGTTCACCACCCGCAGGTGCGGACAATCGCGCGCGGACCGGACACAATGTGCCCTCTGAACAAGAGCAAGTTCGTACAATTTTAGCTTGACAGCGATCCGCTGCGGGATCGCGAATCCCCTCTAAGAATCGCGCTTATCGCGCGCGGCTGGGCCTCTCCTTTGCGATCGCCGCACCGTTCGCGATTTCGCTCGGCAGCCATCGATTTTCGCTCCCTATCGAGCGCCAGGGCCCTTCCCGAAACAGCCGAAAACCCGTGGTACCTGAGAGAGATGAACCCTCATCTCTCTTCGGACCTCTCTCAGCTGGACGATCGCGAGATCACCCTCCGCGTCGTCAGCACTCACGCCCACGAACGCGACGCATTCCTTGTCGCCCTGCGCCACCTCGCGGAATTCGATCGCCGAAAGCTCTTCAGGAACGAACGCTACACGTCGCTCTTCGACTACTGCAGCAAGAAGCTGCGCCTCTCCAACGGCTCCTGCCACCGCCGCTCCCACGGCGCCGCGCTCATCCGGCGCTTCCCCGCGATCATCGACTACCTCGCCGACGGCCGCGTCTCCCTCACCAAGGTCGTCATCGCCGAAAAGCTCTTCACTCCCGAGAACGTCGTTCCTCTCCTCGAGCAGCTCGCTAACTCCACGCAGCACCAGGTCGAAAAGCTCGCCGTCGCCGCCTTCCCAAAGCCCGCCATCAAGGACTCGATCCGCAAACGCTCCACAGGCGCATCAGGCCAATCCGTCGTCGCGCTCGCGATCAACAACGACGCCGCTCCTCAGCCGGCGCCTTCCTCCAACGTCGTTCTCTCTCCGACCGCCGCGCTCTCTGAGCCGAAGCCCGCGATTGCCGGCGCGCCGCTCCACGCCCTGTCCGCTGATCCTCTGCCGTCCGTCGCCGCCGCGAACAACTCGCCCGTGCCGAACCCCATGCGGCGCTCACCCTCGACGACGGAGCACGCGGACGCGCTGCCGCTGTTCGCCTCTGGTTCCGCGACTCCGCCGAAACGTCCCGACAAGATCGTCCCGATCAACGACGTCGACAACATCATCAGCTTCACCGCCAATGACTCCGTCCTCGAACAGATCCGCCAGGCCAAGAGCCTCCTGAGCCATAAGTTCCCTGGCTGCAGACTCGAAGACGTCTTCCGCGAGTGCCTCGAAATCGCCATTCCCGTCCTCCTCAAGAGAAGAATCGGCGCCGGACCGGCAAAGAAGCGCGCAACTTCCGCGGCGGAACTCGAGTCAGCGTCCCGATGCGAAGCGGCACAGCCCATTGCCGCCACGAGTTCCGCGGCGGAACGCGAGTCACCGTCCCGGTGCGACGGGGCGCAGCCCATTGCCGCCACCACTTCCGCGGAGGAACTCCGATCCACGTCGCCGTCGTCCGTCAGCACTACCGGCGCGTGGAAGGCGACCGCCAAGGAACCCCACGCCGCCCGTTCCACTCGCCAACCCGACTCCCACACTTCCGCCGCGGAACTCACTGTCGCTTGCGCCGATGCGCTCGCGGAGTCGTCGGGCACCAGTTCCTCCACGGAAGGTCGCTCAGGCGCTTCGACTCAGTCCCACAGTTCCGCCGCGGAACTATCCGACTTCGAGGGCGAAGAGCCGATCGTCCCTGCCGACCTGTTCGCGCGTGAGCGGCGCAGTCGCTACATCCCGCGAGACGTCGCGTCGGCGGTCTGGCTTCGGGACGGCGGCTGCTGCTCGTTCGTGAGCGCGGATGGCAACCGGTGTGGATCGACCTACAAGCTCGAGATCGATCACAAGCTGCCCTTCGCCCTCGGCGGGCCCGCGACTCTCTCGAATCTTCGCCTCTGCTGCCGGGCTCACAACGAGCTCTGGAGCGACCAATGGTTCGGCGGTGACTGCTGGGCGCACGCCCCGTGGAATCAGCTCGAGCATTAGGTCGAGCGCCGACGCGCCAGCCCAGCCGGAGCGAGCTCGCCCAGGGCACCGCTTCGGTCAGCGTCACCGTGCGGACCCCGGCCCGACTCTGACGAGTGAGCGAGATCGTCGAACGCCTGCCGCGCTTCGCCTTCTTCGCCGCCTCGAACGGCTTTGCGATCTTCGGCCCGAGCGACGTCTCCTCCTTCGCGTCCGGATTCGAACCGCAGAGGGACAGCGCGCCGTCGGGCTCCACCATCAAAAATGATCAGCCGCTTCTCGAACGATCACGCCGGACCCACCGCCGCTCTGAGGCTTTCCCCTCACCGTCTCATCACCTGAGAAACGCGCCTCGCCGCGCGATCGGTGTGGTGTCGCGCCCCCGATTGATTCAAGAATCAATGGAACGCGTCGCGGCTCGCCCGTGGATCCGCGCACCTCCAGACGGCACCCGGTTTGCTCATCAGGTACGACATGCGCTCCCTCCTCCAGCACGCCTTGCTGGCTACCCTGCTCCTCTGCGGCTGCACCGAGCAGGCACAGACCCCGGCTGCTTCAGCCCCGGCGGCCTCAAGGAGCGCGCTCGACGCGACGTCAAAGCTCTCACCCACCCGCCAGCTCCGCCGAATCACGCTGACCCTCAAAGGCGTGGAGCCCGAGCTCGCCGACTACAGCGCGATCACCTCCGCCGCTGACGACACCGCCCGCAAGGCGATCCTCGACAAGGCGATCGACGATGGTTTGAGCTCCAACGAATTCTACGATCAGA
>JBJMQN010000357.1:0-4456 GCA_045802665.1 Myxococcaceae bacterium
CAGCTCGTGATCCGACACGGTCCCACTCTCTGCGTTCACCGCCGCTGTCCAACGAAGCGCGCCGGGACGGTCACTCCCCTTGAAGCATTCGGCGAGCCGCGGACTCCGAGCGGACACCTGCAGCCGGAAGTCATCCAGCCAGCTCGGCGCAGGCGATTCGGCGCCTCGGAAGTTTGAACGATCTTGCGTCTTCACCTTCGCGTGAAGCGGAGGCGGTCTGCCTGCGTCGGCAACCTCCGGGAGCTTCTTCGCGAGCTCGGGGGTTCCGGCGTCCGCGACAGTCGCCATCAGCGTGGACGGCGGCTGCTCGCAGTCACAGCGAATGAAGAACAGGAGCAAGAGGAGCAAGGTGAGGCCCGCCGCCTGTTGGAGCCGCCGCTTCGTTCGCGCGCGCTGAACGATCGGATTGCTGTCGAGCTGCGCCTTCACCTGCCGCTTCATCTCCGCGGCCTGCTTGCGCAGCTCTCGCTTCCGCGCGCGCATCTGGGCTCGGAGCTCCCGCTTGTTCATCGTGCGGCTCCGCTCGCGAGCTGACCGACACGACTCGGCTCCGGCGTCGCGCTTCGCTCAACCGCGACGCACGCGTGTGCTGCGGAGCCGCTCAGAATCGCCGGCGTCACTCGGAGATCCTCCACCCGAACACGAGCGCGCCGTTGCTGTCCTTCCACTCGACCGGCGTGAGGATCAGCGGCGTGAACGCAGAGGGCGGCTCCGGCTCCGGCATGCGGAAGGGCCACGGCAGCGCGTCGGACGGCGCGAGACGAATGCTCCCGGCGAAGGCTTCGCGGTGCGGCGACATCGCTCGCGCCTTTCCCCACTCGGACATGTCGAGCTCGTCGAGGCCATCCAACATCGCCTGCGCGCGGCTGATCAGCGCCTCGGCGTTTCGCATCTGCGCGGTCTTCTTCTCCGTTCCCGCGGCGAGCGGACGAAGCACATCAATCACCAGCTTCAGCGTCGGCACGTGCGCGCGCCGGACGTCCGCGTCTTCCTGCTCGATGTTCTCGAGCAGCTGCTTCACGAACCCGAGCACCGCGTGCGTCTCATCTGAAAGCTCGTCGCGGAGCTGCGTCGCCATCGCGCCCGGATTTCCCTCTGCGAGCGGACGAAGCTTGGTGACGCGCGCATCGAACGCTCCGCCCCGCTGGGCGCTGTTGGCGAGGCGATCGAAGGAGACGCGGTCCGCGTGGAGTGCCGCTCGCCAGACGAGATCTTCGATGACCGAGTTGTACTCCTGCTTCGGCACCAGCGCCTTCAGCGTGGAGATGACCTCTTCGGTCGTCTGGTAGCGAGAGAGGACGAAGGAGAGCCAGCGGCGGGAGAGCGCTCGGACGGATTCGGATTCGCGCGACTCCTGTGCGTGCTGCAGCGCGTACGCGAAGGATTTGAGGGAGGCCTGCAGCTCGCCCGCCTGCAGAAACGCGATGCCGCGATGAAGCGCGATGACCGCGCGCTCACGAAAGCCGGTGGTCGGATCCAGCTCCAGCAATCGCTCTCCGCGATCGCCGGTGGTGAGCTCCGCCTTGACCGGCGATGACTGCTCCGCGTCGAGAAAGCCAATCCACGCTTCGACCTCGTCGCCGGCTCGCCGTTGAATCAGCTCGTCGATCACGCCGAGGGTGAGCGTCTTCAGCGCCTCGGGATTGTCGGACTGCTGCCGCGCCAGAGAGAACAGTGACAGCCTCCGCTGCCGGCTGAGCGTGAGCCATTCGTTCGGCTTCCACGTCAGGCTGTGCTTCAGAAACTCCGCCTGCCGCGAGCCCTCTGGGAACTCCTGCAGGCCCTGCTTCATCTCCGCCTGCGCCGCCTTGGAGACGCCCGCGTTGCGCGCCTCCGCCGCGAGCTGCCTCGCCAGCCGCCGCGCCCGCTTCGTCTGCAGATCCGAGAGCGCGAGATCCAGATCGAAGATCCGCGCCTCCACCGCGGCGAGGCTCTCCACCTTGTTCTTCACGAGCGTGGTCTTCGAGAGCTCCAGCAGCTCCCGCATGAGCAGCCCCACGCTGAGCCTGTCATCTGGCTCGAACCATTGGAGGTGCTTGAACTTCACCATCGTGGTCTGCGGGAGCACGCACTTGGTCCGGAAGAAACTCACTGACCGAAGCTCCTCCGCGGACAGCGCGTCGTAGAGCGAGACGAAGCGCTGCTGACGTCCCACTTCGAACGCGTCCCACGGCGGGTTCTGATCCGACGGCGGCCCCTTCGAGAGCGACTGCACGAGGAAGTTGTGAAGCGCCAGCGGCCACAGCCCCGCGCCCTCCTCCTCATCGACCTGAAAGCCGTCCTGACACAGGCCCAACTTTCCCAGCGACGCCCAGACGACGGAGCGGAAATCCTGATCATCGAAGCCGCGCTCGCCGTGCTGCACGAGCGAGTTCCGCATCAGCCACAGCTTCAGCGCATCCGTCGGGCGATCTTCCCGGAGCGCGATGCGCGCGTTGTAGAAGAGGACCTGCTGATCCGTCGGCTCCTCCTCGGCGAACGAGGCCGAAGAGACGCAGAGTATGAGCAGCAGCGCGGCGCGCATCAGATCGCCCAACCCAATCCGAACGTCAGCTCCCACCACAACCCGAGCCCGGTTCCGGTCACCGGCGCGAGCAGCGGCACCGCGATCATCGCGCGGGGAGAGATGAACAGTCCCGGCTGCAGGTAGACGTCGAGCGACAGCCCGCCCATCAGCCCATAGCGGCCTGGATCGATCTTCATTCCAGGCTCGCGGATGCCTTCCATTCGCGCGAGCTCGCGGTCACTCAGCGACGGCGCGAGCACCGCCTTCGCCGTGTCGATGAACTTTCCGCCGCCAAGGCCGCCTGGATAGAAGAGATAGCGGACGCCTGCGATCGCGGAGAACACGAGCTCCGTCGCGGGGAAAAATCCCGGGACCGAAGTGACCACACCCTCGGCGAGCGGATAGCTGACGTTCACGTCCAGCTCGAAGCGGCTCGGCCGCCCGTACTGGCGATAAGGCGTGAGCGCGAGCTTCTCGCTGCTGTCCGTTCCCCACGTCCACACGTGGCTGATCGCCACCTCGCCCATGAATGAGCCCAGCGGCTTTCGCACCATCCCGCCGAACCGCATGCTCCCGAAGTTGTTGCGCTCGAGCAGCTCGCTGCCGATGAGCCCGAACTGGACTGCGGACTTGCGCCAATCGAACCGGACCGACTTCGAGGCCGCGCCGATCATCCGTTCGGTGAGCGCTTCGACCGGCGTGCGGAACTTTTCGATCGACGTGTCCTGGGGCTGCTTGCCGGCGGTCTGCTGTTCGACGCCGGAGTAGATGGGGCTGCGCGGTACACCGCCATCCTCCTCGGCGAACGCAGCCGAGCACGTGAGCGCGAGCGCGATCAGCGCGCTACGGATCATGCGGGAACCCATCGTCGCCCACGCGCGGGAACTTCGGCCGATAGCACTGCCCGCGGAACGTCGGATCGAACGCGAGGCCGACGTTGTAGACCTCATCCGAGTCGAACGTCGGGTGATCGCAGAAGCGCGTGCAGCGGATCAGCGCCTTGCCGATCGGAAATTCGCTCTGCGACCAGACCTCGGTGCCCGCCGTCTTCGTGTTCGTCGTCGCGATTCCGAACGGCACCGTAAAGGAGTACGCGCTCGCCGCGCCGGCGACGACGACCTCGTAGTCGAGTCGGAGCAGGTACGGAAAATCCCACGCGAGCCCGAGCGCGTAGTTCGTCTGTGGAAACTGCGCCTGGAACTCCGGCAGCGCGGACAGGGGCAGCGGATCCGGGCTCAGCGCTGGAACACGGAAGACGATCGGCGCGGAGCTTCCATCCTCGTCCGCGCAGTAGCTGAACTTGTCCGTCGAGGCGGCGGTGACCACTTCGTTGTTGAAGAAGGTCGCGACACCGAACTCGCCAATCGGAACGTTCACCGAGAGCGGCGTCAGCACCGGCGCCCTGAACGTCAGCGTCTTCATCTTCCCCGCCTGCGCGACGCCGTACTTGCCGATGAAGGTGAGGTACTGGTCGCGCGTGGGAAGGATGGGCGCCTGGTTCAGCTTGATGGGCCCGACGACGAGATCCGGCTGATCCGGCACCGCGGGGCAATCCCGCACCGAGTTTCCCGGGATCGTATCGAGATCCTTCGCCGGCAGATTCGCTGGGCACCAGAGGACGAGCCGCTTCAGCGCATCGACGCCGATCGTGTGGCCGAAGCTGTCGAACACGAACGCGCCCACGACGCGCGGTGAGCTCTTGTTCGCTTCGAACGGGAGGATCTGATTCAGCGCCTGCTCGATCAGCGCATCGAGCTGCCCCGTCGTGTCGTCGTGGTGGATCGAGAACGTGAGAACCATGTCGTCGCCGACGGTGCGCTCGGCGTCGATGCGCGTCCTGAACTTCGCCGCGAGCGAATCCGCGAACCCCGGCGTCTGCCAATCGTCGATGCAGATCTCCGGCGAGTTTTCGAGCTGGAGCCGCTGGACCTGCATCGCCCGGTGGTCGTC
>JBJMQN010000358.1:0-3936 GCA_045802665.1 Myxococcaceae bacterium
CACTTCGCGCCGCTCCGACAACGGCGCAAGCTCTCCGCGCGCCGCCAATCCCTGCAGCGCCGCCTGAGCCGCGAAGCCGCCTTGCGTCCCGATGAGCGCGCCGATCGCCGCGCACCGAAGCCCAACGTCGGGCGACTCCATCAGCGGCGGCAGCACCCTCCCCGCTTGATCCGGAGCCAACGCCGCCAGCGCCCACACCGCCTCGTCGCGCGGACGCCGGGGCGCGGATCGCACCATCGCCTCGAGTTGAGGAACCGCTTCGCTCGCGTGGAGCGCAACGGACAGATGCACGCCGCGCTCGAGCACGCGCTCGTTGCCATGCGCGAGCAGCTTCGGCAGATGCGGCCGGAGATTCACCTGCGACTGTTCGAGCAGCGTGAGCGCGTGCAGCACCCGATCCGGCGCCTCCGCTGAAAGCGCCGCGACCAGCAGGCCCTGATCTCCATCGCTGCTGATCTCCGCGTCTTCGGAGGCGTTCACGCGCTCGGACAGGATCGCCACGTAGTGCGGCTGAAGGCGAAGCAGCAGAAAGCCCGCGAGACCGCAGAGCGCGATCACCGTCACCGTCACCGTCGGTCCCACGAGGAAGCTGCCGACGCCAATCAGCAGCAGGCCACCGAACGCGACGCCGCCTTTGCGAAGCAGCCCATCGATCGTGCTGCGCAGCGAATCGCGCACGCGATCCGGCATCGGCGCATAGAGCAGCTGCACGCCGACCGGAACGATCGAGAGGCTCGCCGCGGCCTCGAGCAGCTTCAGCAGATACACCGGCCACAGCCCGTCGTTCACCAGCGCGAGTCCCGCGAGGGGCGCCATCAGCGACGGCACCAGCGCGAGGTAGCGAAGAATGCCGAGCTGTTTCAGCAGCCGTTCGGCGAGGAAGAGCTGGAAGACGACGCAGAAAAGGCCAATCCAGAGTTGCTGGCTGCCGAACAGCGCCGCGAGCGCATCCTCGTTCATCGTCGCCGCGGACCGCTGCCGGAACACGAAGTCCACGAACGCGGTCTGGATGCTGAAGGTCAGCACCAGCAACGCGAACAGCTGCACGTAGGAGCTGCGCGCGGCGAACACGAACGCTTCCGAGCGATCGACTTTCCCCGAGCTCGCCGGCCGCTCCAGCCCTTCCGGCACGCGATGAAAGCGATAGACGATCGCGGCTATGCCCAGAAAGCCCGCCGCCGCCACGAGCAGCGCGTTCGCCCCGGCCCTCACCGCGAGCATCTGCGCGAGCAGTCCGCCAACGATTCCGCCGCCCATCCCGATGCCGCTCACCCACGGAAACGCCTTTCGCGCCTCGCGTGGATCGAACGCGTCACCCAGCGACGCCCAGAAACCAATCGCCACGTAGGTCGCGAAGCTCTCCGCGAACAGGTACAGAAACAGCGCCGCCGAGCTCAGCTGAAAGTGGAGCGCCGCCGCGATTCCGCCGCTCAAGACGACGCCCAGGATCGCGAGCAGAATCGGATCGCGCCGACGTCCTCGCGGCCTGAACGCCTGCACCATCGAGAACGTGGCGGTGAGCCCGGCGGCGACGAGGTACAGATACGGCAGCGCGCTCGCCTGATACCGCGCGAGCACCAACGCGTTCGACGCGGATTTGAGCAGCGCCACGGCAGCCACGAACGCGAACTGGTAGCTCGCCGCCGGCCAGAGCCGTCGCACCCACCGCGAGTCTGTCGGCGTGTCCGTCAAAACGGCGGACCGTATAGCCGACGCCCTCCGCTTCCCGAAATCCACGCGCCCCGGGTGAGCCGTAACCCCGCCGCTCGCCGATAACCTTGTCGCCCATAGGTTTCTCGCCCGCTGAGAGAGACAAATCGGGGGGTGGTACCCTTGCCTTCGGGTGCGCACTGCAGGTACCACCTGCCCGCACACGTGACTCCTCCCCGGTCACTTCTTCGCGAGGTCGTTATGTCCGCTTGGCCCCAAGGTCGCGTCCCGGCGCTGCGTCTGCTGTTCGCGCTCGCACCGATCGCGCTGTGGTCCTGCAGCCATGATCGCGTCGTGGACGCGCCCTGCCAGGACGACTCTCAGTGCGCCTCCGGCACCCTCTGCGAGAACTTCCGCTGCGTCCCCGCGGAGACCAAGTCCTGCGACGTCGTGATCGACGGCAACCCGATCCTCCAGCCGGATCCGTACAGCGTTCAGTTCGGCGAGCTCGACGGCGCCGAGTCCACGACCACGATCAAGATTCACAACATCGGCAACTGCACGCTGACGCTCTTCGAGGCAACTCTCGAGAAGGGCGACGCGTCCCCGTTCACCTGCGACCTGTGCACCGCGCCGATGCCGATCGAGATCTTCCCCGGCCGCGAGAAGGAAGTGCAGGTCTCGTTCAAGGCGCCCACCGTCGGCACGTACGACGACGCGATCAAGATCCTCTCCGACGACAAGGAGTTCCCCGAGCTGAAGGTCCCGCTCCACGCGAACTTCATCGGCACCCCTGACCTGCGCGTGCAGCCGAACCCCGTCGACTTCGGCTACGTCGCGATGGGCCGGATGAACAAGAAGGCGATGCAGATCAGCAACCAGGGCACCGGCACCGCGCCGATCACGGTGAACAAGGTCGCGTTCGATCCCGCCGACACGCAGGACTTCGAGCTGGTGGGCGCGCCCACGTCCGACGTCACGCTCAAGCCCATCTCCATCTCGCGCGACGCGGTGATCGCGTTCGAGGTGCAGTACCACCCGCGCTCGTCCGCGCAGCACCACGTGGACCTCGTCATCACGAACAGCAAGGGCGAGCTGCGCATCCCGGTCAGCGGCAACTCCGAGACGCCGCCGAAGCTCACGTTCAGCCCCACGTCGATCGATCTCGGCAAGGTTCCGCTCGGCCACACCAACGTGCAGCCGCTCACGCTGCTCAATGAAGGCGGCGCGCCGCTGAACATCAGCTACTCGTGGGGCGGACCGAACCCGACGACGGATCTCTACGGCACTCCCGCTGTGCTGCCCGCGATCGTTCCGGGCGCTTACGTCGATCTCCAGATCGCGTTCACCGCCACCAGCATCGGCCAGATCACCGGGCTGCTGGTTTTGACGACCAACGATCCGTCCAAGCCGTCCGTCACGATCCCCGTCACAGCGGAGGGCATCCAGGGTCCGGGCCCCGAGGTCGTGAAGATCGACATGACGTTCGACAACGGCACCGACGGCGTCTTCGACAAGGACATCCGCAACGTCGACATGACGCTCGAGCACCCGTACGGCTACGTCTGCAACAAGGGCACGCCGGCCCCGACCAACTGGGGCAACTACGGCAACCCGTCGTGGATCTCGTTCGCGCCGAAGGAAGAGCCGGAGCGCATCGTGCTCGCGGACGCCACGCAGGACGGCAAGTACCGCGTGATGCTCACGTACATGGAGGACTGTAAGTCGCTCCCCACCGAGCTCCTCGCGGGCATCCTCGGCATCTCGGTGGACGCGCTCGTCACGTACTTGAGCTCCGGCGTCATCAACGTGAACGGACAGGACGTGAGCCAGCTCATCTCCAACGTCTGCCTCTCGCACGGCGGCAGCAACGCCACGGTGCGCGTGTACGTGAACGGGACGCTCATCAAAGAGAAGACCGCGTCGCTCTCACACAAGGGCGACAACACGTACGTGCTGGATCTCATCCGCAACAACGGCACGTTCTCGGCGCAGTGAGGAACACGGCCATGAAACTTCAGACCCGCCTCCTCATCTGCTCTCTCGCGCTGGTCGCCTCCTTCGGCTGCGCGAAGTCCACGCCCGCCGACACCGGCCCGCAGATTCGCGGCATCGAAGCGAGCCCCACCCGGCTCGCGTTCCTGTGCGTGACGCCCGGCTGCGACGACACGCAGACCGCGCACATCACGGTGCTCGGCGACCGCCGCGTGGCGATCAAGCGCATCCTCCTCGTGGGCGACGGCTCGAGCGACTTCGACATCACCCCGTCCGAGAACGCGCCGTTCA
>JBJMQN010000013.1:0-2350 GCA_045802665.1 Myxococcaceae bacterium
CGCTGAACCCGACGGCGGCTTCGGTCGCACGGATTGATCCGACGACGCTCGCGATCGAAGCGGTGCCGGTGGGCTCCAATCCGATCGGGCTCGCGTCGATGCCGGGTGAAGACGCCGCGGTCGTGCTGTCCTACGACGACGCCTCACTCACGATCATCGAGTCCTCCACGCTCCCGTCGAAAGCGATCCGCGTCGCGCTGAAGCGTCAGGAAGGAAAGCTCACCGTCTCTCCAGATGGCGCGTTCGCCGTCGCCTGGCCGGATCCTTCCGCAGCGCCTGCTTCCGGCAGCGAAGGCGTGTTCACGCTGATCGATCTCAAGAAAGCGCGGCAGGGACTCCCCGCTGATCAGGTCCGCGTCGAACGAGCGGGCGGCTACCGCATCACCAACGTCGTCTTCCGGGTGGAGAACGGCGTCGCCACGAAACTGCACGTCTTCGCCAAGAGCACGGTCTCCACGTTCGATCTCTCCGATCTTCAGAACGCGCTGCCCGCCCGGCTCAATCTTCCCGCTTCGATGTCGGCCGACATCAGCTCGCGCGAGGTCGTCGCGAACGACTCCGGTCAGGTCGTGATGATCCGCTCCACCACCGCCGCCGAGCTCGCGTCCTTCGACGGCGCGCAGCTCACCGTCGTGCCCCTCCCGGAGATCGCGACGGATCTCGACCTGCTCCCGGATGGCACGGCCGCCGTGGCGGCGCTTCGCACCGCCGGCGAGGTCGCCTTCATCGAGCTGCCCGCCGACATCGCGGATCCCACCGGCATCCAGACGTTCCCGGTTCCGGGTGTCGTCGTCGGACAGGTCGCGCTTCCGCCGGTCATCCCGTCGACCGGGATGTTCGCGTTCATCTACTCCACCGCGACGTCTGATGAAGCGTTCGCCCGGGTGGATCTGCCTTCGGGAACGGTGACGCGCTACCAGCTCGAGAAGGCCGTCGCCGAGATCGGAATCTCTCCCGACAGCAAGAGCGCGCTCATTCTCCAC
This sequence comes from Myxococcaceae bacterium, assembly GCA_045802665.1. GTDB lineage: Bacteria > Myxococcota > Myxococcia > Myxococcales > Myxococcaceae > JBJMQN01. Next base: position 984 of record JBJMQN010000013.1, read on the forward strand.
TCTGCAAATCCGAACAGCACGGCGACCGACCCGTACGAGAAGGCGGTCGATCTCGATCAGGGCTACTCCGTGTTCGACGTGAGCAGCGGCTACTGGCAGCTGCAGCGCACCGGCTCGACGATGCCCACGCGCTACGCGTTCTCCCCCGAGGGCGGGTACGTGGGGGTGGCGCTTCGAAATGATTCGCTCGGGAAGTTCTCGCTCCACGCGGTGAACCTGAGCTCGCTGGTCGCGACGCCGTTGCCGCTCGCCAGTGCGCCGCTGTTCATGGGCACGGTGCCGGAAGCGCCGGGCATCACGCCGCATCGCGTGTTCGTCTCGCAGAACCATCCCGCCGGTCGGATCAGCGTGATTCAGCTCGACTCCGGTCAGGTGCGCACCGCCACCGGCTTCACCCTCAACGCGGAGATCGAATGAAACGCCTCGCTCTTCTGCTCGCTGCCGTCGCGCTGTGCGCCTGCGGCACTCGCGGATCGCTCTATCAGGATGCGCTCAGGCCGCTGCCGCTCGTCACCACGCGCGGCTCGCTCGTCCAGATCGTTCCGCAGACTCGCAAGGCGGTGGTCGTCACGCCGGGCGAACCGCAGCCCGCGGCCGTGGACATCTCGAAGGGCGCCCGCATCGCCAGCTCCCCTCCCGGCAGTAACCTCGTGCTCGTCCTCGGCGGAACGGCGAAGGCGCCGCTGCTCGATCTCGTGGACGTGAGCTCCGGCGAGAGGCTGACGCTGGATGCGCCGGGGTTCTTTGACGCGATCCACTTCAGCCCGGACGCGCGCTTCGCGGTGCTGACTTATGTCGCGGGCGCGGGCACCGGGACGCTGGCCGCTCGGAACCTGAATGAAGTGGGGCTCGTGGATCTCGAGGCGAAGACCGTGGTGCGGCTGCAGCTCGACACCGAGAGCCTCGCGCCGCGCAGCGTGCTGTTTGGTCCCTCGGAGGCGAATCGCCGGCTCGTGGCGGTTGCGCTGGAGCGCGGTGTCGCGGTGTTCGACGCGCTTCACCCCGAGGTCGCTCCACGGCGCATCTCGCTCCGGCCGCAGGGCAGCACGGACGAGACCTCGGTCGCGAAGGCGGTGTTCTCTGATGATGGCCACTGGCTGTTCGTCCGCGCGACGGGGCTCGACGATGTGGTCGTGATCGAGCTCGGCACTGAAGTCGGCGTGCCGGTCAGCGCGTCGGTCAACTTCGTCTCGGGCGGGCGCGGGCTCACCGACATCGCGGCGCCGCCGGGTGGATTGAAGGACTCGGTGCTCGCGGTGTTCGCGGCGTCGGAAGAGGCGTTCATCCTCGACGCGCGCGGCATCGTGGACAACGCGAGGCGGATTGGACTCCCGGACGCGCTCAGCAAGGCAGCGGTGCTGCAGGGC
>JBJMQN010000359.1:0-3671 GCA_045802665.1 Myxococcaceae bacterium
CTCCGCGTTTCCGTGGAGGTGCCGCACGGTCTTCACCGGACCTGCGACAGCGGGGTCAGCGACGGGAGCGTCTGTGAGGGCTGAGATGAAGCTCTCTGCTTCGGCGACCTCGCGCTCATAGGGGATGTCGCGTTCGGCCTTGCCCCAGACCGGCATGTACGCGGCGGTCAGCGCGCGAGCGGCACGGAGCAGATGCACGGCGTACGCGGCCTTCGACATGCCGAAGAACTTCGCGACCTGCTCGTCGGTTTTGCCATCGACGAAGCGAAGCTCGAGCAGCCGGGCCGGACGCGCGGGCAATTCCTTCAGCGCGGCGAAGAGGCGGTCGGAGTCGTCGAGCGTCGTGTTCACAGTCTCCCGCCCACCGTACTCCGCGGCGCCTTCAGCTTCGGGCGTTTTCTTGTGAGCGGATCGTTCTTCCCTACACTCGCTACAGCGATGTTCCGAACCGTGCTCCTCTCGCTGTGTCTGTCGCTCCCTGCCTTGGCGGTGGAGACGGTGCGGATCGACATGGGGACCGAAGGCGGCGACGTCACGCTGGAGGCGGACGGCCTGTCGTTCGGCGCGGACGTGGAGGACGGCGCGTTCAAGGCGCTCTCTTCCTCGAAGGCCGTGATTCGTCGCGTGGACGATCACCTCGTGATGGGAGCCGCGCCGCTGGTGGGCGATTCGGTCCGGTTTCGCAGCGCAGATGCCGGCGGCATCAACACCGGCGCGCTGCGCGTTCGCGGCGAGGTGGTGGTCAGGATGAGCAAGCAGGGGCTTCAGCTCATCAACGTGATTCCGCTGGAGGACTATCTGGCGGCGGTGCTCGGCAGCGAGATGCCGGCGTCGTTTCCGGATGAGGCGCTGAAGGCGCAGGCAGTGGCAGCGCGGACGTATGCGCTTCAGCGGAAGCTCGAGGCGTACAGCCAGCCGTTTCATCTGGGCAGCAGCGTCTTGAGTCAGGTCTACGGCGGCCTGTCGCGCGAGGACAAACGGACTCGGGCGGCGGTGGATGCGACGAGGGGCGAGGTGCTCACGTACGAGCTGCAGCCGATTGAGGCGTACTTTCATTCGTCGTGCGGCGGGCGGACGGAGAGCGGGATGGCGGCGCTCGGGCGGAACCTTCCGTATCTGCAGTCCGTGAGCTGCCCTTGCGGTTCGCTGGCGCAGAGCCGGTGGGAGCTGAATCTGCCGGCATCCGAGCTGAAGAGTTTGTTCGGAAGCGAGGGGAAGAAGCTTCAGGTGTCGAGTCGGACTTCCACCGGACGCGCGACTCGGGTCGCGGTGGGGACTCGTTCTCTGGACGCGGTCAGCTTCCGGCAGAAGGTTGGCTACAACCGGCTCAAGAGCCTGTCCTTCGAGGTGGAGGCGCAGAAGGGCGACGGGCTTCACATCGTTGGCCACGGCTTCGGCCACGGGGCGGGGCTCTGCCAGTGGGGCGCGAAGGTGTTCGCGGATCAGGGGAAGGACTACCGGGAGATCCTCGCGCATTACTACCCGGGTGCGGAGCTGCAGCGGATCTACTGAGTCCGCAGGGTTCGTGATGGGGACGCGGCTGGCTGTCGCGTTCTCTGTGCGAGCCCGGGCTTCGTGCTGTATGAGCCCGCGCGGATGCAGCTCTCCGACTTCGATTTTCATCTGCCAGAGGAGCTGATCGCCCAGAGACCACTCGGCGAGCGCGATGCTTCGCGGCTGCTCGTGCTGAATCGGCGCACGGGATCGATCGCGCACCGAAGCTTTCGCGATTTTCCCTTGCTGCTCCAGCCCGGCGATCTGCTGGTGCTCAATGACGCTCGCGTCATTCCGGCTCGGCTTCTCGGGAAGAAGGAGGGCACCGGCGGGCGCGCGGAGTTGCTGCTCGTCCAACCGGCGTCGCCGACGACGTCCACTGAGCGGGCTCTGGGCGAGGCGCCTTCGTTCACCACGTGGATCTGTCTCGGGCAGGCGTCGAAGGGATTCAAGCCGGGGGCTCGCGTCAGCTTCGAGCCAGTCGCGCTCTCCGCTGAGATCGTGGAGAGCCGGGGCGGGGGTGAATACGTGGTGCGGTTCGCGTCGGAGTCCTCGCATCCGCTTGGCGAGCTGCTAGCTCAGGCGGGGCGGCTGCCGCTTCCGCCGTACATCACACGCGCACCTGAACGAGAGGACGAGCAGCGCTACCAGACGGTGTTCGCGAAGCATTCGGGCAGCGTGGCGGCTCCCACGGCCGGGCTTCACTTCACCGATGAGACCTTCGCGGAGCTTCAGAAGAAGGGCGTCGAGGTGACCCGGCTCACCCTCGACGTAGGTCCCGGCACGTTCCTTCCCGTGCGCGATGGCGAGCTCGACAAGCACAAGATGCACGAGGAGCGGTTCCGCGTTGCCCCGGAGGTCGCTCGGGCGGTGAACGTTGCGAAAGCAGAGGGGCGCCGGGTGGTCGCGGTGGGGACGACGGTGGTGCGGACGCTCGAGTCGGCGACGGATCCTTCGACGGGCAAGCTCGCTCCCGGTGAAGGCTCCACGGCGCTGTTCATCAAGCCCGGTTACGTCTTCCGTCAGGTCGACGCGCTGCTCACGAACTTTCATCTCCCGAAGAGCACGCTGCTCATGCTGGTGTCCGCGTTCGCCGGCCGCGAGCACGCCCTCGAGGCGTACCGGCAGGCAGTTTCCGAACGGTACAGGTTCTTCAGCTACGGAGATGCGATGTGGGTGACGGGATGAGTGAGAAGGGCGATCTCCGCGTCGAGCCGTCAGAGGTCCGCTACGAGCTCCTCCACGAAGACAAGCAGACCGGCGCGCGCCGCGGCCGCCTGCACACGCCGCACGGCACCATCGAGACGCCGATCTTCATGCCGGTGGGGACCGCGGGCTCGGTGAAGGCGGTGGGGCCGGATGATCTCGTCGCGATGAACGCGCAGATCATCTTAGGCAACACGTACCACCTGATGCTCCGCCCCGGCGAGCAGCTCGTCTCCGAGATGGGCGGCCTGCACAAGTTCATCTCGTGGAACCGCCCGATGCTGACGGACAGCGGCGGGTTTCAGGTGTTCAGCCTCTCGGAGAAGCGGAAGATCACCGAAGAGGCCGCCACTTTTCAGTCGCACATCGACGGCAGCCGGCACGTGCTCTCGCCAGAACGCAGCATCGAGATTCAGGAGTCCCTCGGTGCGGACATCATCATGGCGTTCGACGAGTGCCCGCCGGCCTTGTCCGAACGCAGCTACATGGAGGCGTCGCTCGCGCGGACGACGAGGTGGCTGCACCGGTGCGTGAAGGCGTGGAGCCGGCAGCGTTCGTCGCTCTTCGGCATCGTGCAGGGCGGGCTCGACCAGGAGCTTCGCAAGCGGCACGCGGAGGAGATCTGCGCGGTGGACCTGCCGGGCTTCGCGCTCGGCGGCTACTCCGTAGGGGAGGAGCCCGCGGCAATGCACGAGGGCGTCGCTTTCTCCGCGCCTCTGTTGCCGAAGCACAAGCCCCGCTACCTCATGGGCGTGGGCACGCCGCTGGATCTCGTCACCTGCGTGGGCAGCGGCATCGACATGTTCGACTGCGTGCTGCCCACCCGCTGCGCCCGGAACGGACTGCTCTTCACCTCGCGCGGGAAGCTGGTCATCAAGAACGCGGCGTATCTAAAAGATCCGCGTCCCGTGGACGAAGCCTGCGGCTGTTACACCTGCCGGAACTTCTCCCGGGCCTACCTGCGCCATCTC
>JBJMQN010000360.1:0-4346 GCA_045802665.1 Myxococcaceae bacterium
AGCTCGCCGGTCACCGAATACCGCTCTTCCGCTTTCGAACCGTTCGCCTCGAGGAAGCGCGACTGCACGCGCATCAGCCGCGCGCCAAACGTCAGCGGGCGCCATGGACCTACGAGCCTATGCGAGTACTCCAGCTCTCCCCCGCTCCGGGACAGCATCCCGATCCCGACGTACCAGGCGGACGGCCTCACGTAGAGCGAGTCCAGCGCCGCTTTTCCGATCAGCGTGACGGCGGCGCGATCCGAGAACGGCTGCTTCTGCGCGAACTCGGTGACGAGGGGATGGAGCCGCTCGCGGACGGACGCGATCACGGTCTGCGCACCGAAGCGGGGGTCGGTGAATTCGTAGCCGTTCTCGGCCAGCTCGCGCGAGAGGACGTTGAACTCCATTCCCTGCTCGCAGTTCTTCTCCGCGATGCACGTCCGGATCGCATCTCGAACGCGCGCGGACGTGTTCAGCAGCGCGAGCAGGTTCTTCGCGCGCCGCTTGTCCTGCGCCCCATCCAGATAGCCGTGGCAGGAGGGCACCTCCAGAGCCTGCTGCTTTCCGTCCGTCTTGCGGAACGCGAGCACGCACTCGAACTCGCGCGAGTCCACCTGCACCTCCGACAGCCCGAGCCGCTGCTCCGCGTCGTCGCCCGCGTGCAGAAACTCCCAGGCGTCCGCCATGCCTGAGTAGAAGTCGAAGCGGCGGAAGTCCTCCTCGAGGAATGCGAAGAAGTTCAAGAGGAACGAGCCGGTGATGGGCCAGCCGCGCAGCGGAACATCGATGCGGTCTCGCAGCGAATGCTCGTGCTCGATCGTGGAGAGCAGCTCCGCTCGGCGTGCGGTGCCGACGAGGCTCGAGACGAGCTGCGAGTACATCGACGCGAAAGAGTCGCGGCGCCGCGCCTCCGCCACGAGCTGGTCCTGCCACGGCGTCGCGTCCGGCTCGACGTAGAGCAGCCGCCAGGGGAGCTCGCGCTTGAGCCGGCTCTGCGCGATGCCGAGGTTGGCGCTGCGGCCGGGGCGGGAACGCTCCAGCAGCATCGTGGCGAGGCGCACCGGGTTGTTGTCGAACACGCCGCCGTCGAGGAAGTAGTTGTACGAGGAGCCTCCGTCCTGGCCCAGCAGCACCGGCGGGAACGCGACCGGAAACGCGGAGCTCGCCTTCAGGATGTTCACGAGACTCTCGGGCAGCGCGCCTCTGGCCGGAGACTTCACGTTGAAGTCGGTGAAGAACTCGCGCTCGGAGTCGTCGTCCGGCGGGACCCAGGAGCGTACTGCCGGGCTGCCGCCGCCCTCGCCTTCCATCACGATGACCACGCGCTCGGTCTGGATGGGGAGCTTCACGCTGCCGGTGTCGCTGCCTACAGTCTTGTTGAGCGGGATCGCTCGTGGGACTTCCCGCGTGACCGTGAACCCTAAGTTGATGCGGCACGGATCAGGTCGCCAGCCGTCATCGCTCCAGCTTTGGCCGACGAGCTCCACGGCCCGGTCCAGCGGCTTTCGCGAGAGCAGCGAGTAGGTCGTCACATCGTCGAGATCGATGAGCCCGTCGAAGCCCACCGGCATCCACACCCGCCAGAACAGGCTGTCCTCCGGCCGGGTCACCGGCTTTCGGCAGATGGTAATCGCGGAGAGGAACGCGTTGATGCTCCCCGCCGAGGCGCCCGTCGCGGTCACCGGCTCATCGAGGAGATCCGGGGCGAGCTTGCCCACCGCCTGCCGGTGCTGCAGCAGGTACTGCGTGTAGTAGTGGAGCAGCCCCGCCTGGTACGCGCCGAGGCTCACGCCGCCGGAGACGACGATCGCGGTGGGCTGGACCTTCGCGGTGAGATTGCGGAGCGCTTGATCGATGCCCCAGGTCAGCCGGCTGTCCGCATCCAGCAGCGCCTGCAGCGCGTCGTTCACCTGCTGCGCGGTGGCGAGCTTTTTCCGGTATTCGGCGACGCGCCGCTGGAGGGTGGAGAACGCGTCGTCGGCCGTGAGCCTCAACGGATGGAGCTGCGAGAGCTCGGAGACCGGCGGGAGATCCGTGCTCACCGCCGAGGCGAGCTTCTGATGGTGGAGCGTCGCCTGAAGGAGCGCGTCCTCGTCCACCTTCGATCCGGAAGCGACGCCGCCGTCCGCCCGGTCCAGCTCTTGAGCGGCTTCGATGAAGCGCGTCGCCGGATCTCTGCTGCCGCCGTCGAGCGGAGCTTCCGCCGCGCCGCCGTCGGGTGCTGCGAATGTGAGGATCGCGATGAGCGTGACGCCGAGCATCGTTGCCCGGCGGACCCTAGCATCGGCCTCAGGTCAGCTCGCCAGCACCGATTCCGCGGAGAGCATCCCGTCTTCGTGCTCCTGCACGGCGCACGCGAGCTGTAGCAGCCGCTGACTCTCCTCCATCTCCCGAAGCGCGCGCCCGTAGTCGAGCCTCGCTTCGTCCGTGCCGTTCCTCAGGTTCCGCTGCGCCTGTTGGAGCTGCTGCTCCGCCCGCCAGATCCGCTCCGCCAACGCCCTCGCCCACCCATTCACCATGTCCGAATGCCCCTCCCCCGCCCGGATGCATGTGCAGACCGCGCGCCAAGGGGTCAGCGGAACCACCTTTCCCTCCGATCAGAAAAAGCTCCGGTCGAATTGTTGGTTTGCGGATGAGATCGTGAACAAAAGAGCGGAAACGTTCTTCGCCACCACTTCGCTCATGTCTCCACTCCCTCCCTGCGGCCTGTACAAGACGACGCAAGCACTGGGCACTTCGGTTCCCAAAGGCCGGCTCGTGTATTTCCACAACCACGGTTCACCCGGCGCGGGCGTCTATCTGCCCTCGGGCTGGAGCCTCAACCGCGTGTCGTTTCATGAGCACGGCACCCCGATTCCGGACGACGCGTGGGCCTCCAGCCTGGAGCCGCTGCGCGCTGAGGGGTTGTACCGGGTGAAGGGGAACTTCACCTGCTGCGAGAAGAACTGCCGGACGTTCGAACCGGGGCTCCTCGTTCAGCTCGGGTACAACGGCGAGGCGCAGGCGATCCTGTTCGTGCCGGAGTGGACTGCGAGCGGGTTGGGCTTTCCGGAGCGCGGGAGCGTCGTGGATGCGGCGCCGCTGTCCGAGCTCGAGCCTCTGAATGTCGCGCAGGGATCGGCGCCGGCTCCTAAGCCCGCGGGTGGACTGCTGCATTAGAGCTGGGGTTGACCTGAACATGGGTTCAGGCACATCTTCCGCGCTCGATGCGCCCCGTTGCTTTGTCGAATCCGCCCAACCCGTGGGCGTCCACCGAAGTTGAGTACCTCGACGAGATCCCGCGGATGAAGCTGGAGGTCTTCGAGGATCACACGAAGACCATCCTCTCCAGCAACGACAGCCCGGACGTCGGGTTCGACTGGAGCGTGAATCCGTATCGCGGCTGCATGCACGCGTGCGCGTACTGCTACGCACGGCCGTCGCACGAGTACCTGTCGATGGGCGCGGGCACGGACTTCGATTCGAAGATCACGATCAAGCCGCGGGCCGCGGAGCTGCTTCGAGACGCGTTCGAGAAGCCTTCGTGGAAGGGCGAGCTGATCGTCTTTTCGGGTGTGACGGATTGCTACCAGCCGCTGGAGGCGAGCTACCGGCTCACGCGCTCGTGCCTGGAGGTTTGCGCCGAGTACCGGCAGCCGGTGCACATCATCACCAAGGCGCCGCTGGTGGAGCGCGATCTGGATGTGCTGCAGGAGCTCAACCGGGTCGCGCGCGTCGGTGTTTCGGTGAGCATCCCGTTCTGGGATCAGGACCATGCCCGAGCGATCGAGCCGATGGTCGCGACGCCGAAACGGAGAATGGAGACGGTGCGGCGGCTGGTCGCGGCTGGGATTTCGGTGACCGTGAACGTCGCGCCGATCATCCCGGGGCTGTCGGATGAGGACATTCCTTCGATTCTGCAGGCTGCCGCCGATGCCGGGGCGAAGCGCGCCGTGATCGTCATGCTGCGGCTTCCCGGATCGGTGAAGAGCGTCTTCGAGGAGCGGATCCGTTCGGCGCTGCCACTGCAGGCGGAGAGGATCCTTCATCGCGTTCGCGAGACCCGCGGCGGGGCGCTGTATGACTCGCGGTTCGGGATTCGAGGACGCGGCGAGGGGCTCTACGCGGACACGATCCACTCTCTGTTCGAGATCACCTCGAAGAAGCTCGGGATGAACTCCGAGTGCCCCGGGGATGACCGGTTCACGACGACGTTCGCTCGGCCGGCGAAGGTGAAGCCTCAGATGGAGTTGTTTTGAGGGCAGCGATGCGGTGAGCCGGCGGGCGGGTCGCTCCGGGCCACCAGTGAGCGAGACCCTCGGGCTGCGGATTGTGCTCTGCGGTCAATTTCTGACTGGCCTGCGATCTCCTCACTGTCCGACCGG
>JBJMQN010000014.1:0-3558 GCA_045802665.1 Myxococcaceae bacterium
GGGCGCGTTCAACGAGCCCATCGAAGACTGGCTCAGCTTCTTCATGTTCACGATGTTCACCGACCGCGACGGCAAGTATCAGCTGCTGGCGCTGGCCGAGTCCGGGTTCGATCCGCTCTCGCGGACGACGCGCTTCATGCTCACCGAAGAGGCGCACCACATGTTCGTCGGCGAGACCGGCGTGCGCCGCATCGTCCAGCGCACCTGCGAGCTCGCGAAGACCGCGCCCAATGGAGATGTGCGGCAGGTGGGCGGCGTGGACATCGCCACGCTGCAGAAGTACCTGAACCTCTGGTACTCGCTCTCGCTGGATCTCTTCGGCTCGGAGATCTCCACCAACGCGGCGTCGTTCTTCGGCGCGGGGCTCAAGGGCCGCGCGAAGGAGGAGAAGTTCCCGGACCACGTCGCGCTGGAGGGCAGCTACGCGATGGACGTCCCGGATGGCGCGGGCGGCTTCAAGCACGAGGAAGTTCCGCTCCGCTCCGCGATGAACGAAGTCCTGCGCGACGGCTACGTGGACGACTGCCAGCGAGCGGTGGATCAGTGGAACAAGACGCTCGAGAGCAACGGCATGTCCGAACGGTTCAAGCTTCCCTCGCGCCGCTTCCACCGCCACCAGGGCATCTACGCGGGCCAGCACTTCGATCCCGAGGGCAAGCCGCTCACCGCCGAGGAGTGGGAGAAGAAGAAGGACCAGTGGGTCCCCTCCGCCGCTGACAAGACCTACGTGAAGTCGCTTCAGGCCCGAGCGGTGACGAAGCCCGGCGAGATGGCCAACTGGATCGCCCCGCCGCTGCGAGGCATCAACGGGCAGCCGCTCGACTTCGTGTACGTGCGGACCGAGGCGTAACAGCGAGCGTCGTTCCAGGGGGGCGCGCTCCACCCGGGGTGCGCCTCTCTCTGTTTTTGTGCGCGCGAATGTCCGACCTGGCGGGCCCGTCATTAGGGCATCGAGGGATCGCGCAATCGCGTACGATGCCTCGCGTCTGCAGGGCGTGGAGGCCGGGGTCCTGCGACATCCCTTCCAGCAGTAACAAACATTCTCGTGCTTCGCGGAGGTCGTTCTTGCTGCGTTCTTTGAAGCCGCTCGTTGCGGTGTTGTGCGTGCTGACGTTCATTGGCTGTGGTGGGCAGAAGCCGCAACCGGGTCCGGGCGGTGGCGCGGGTGGCGGCGAAGCGGCTGGCGGTGGCACCGGCGGAGGCGCAACAGGTGGCGGCGCGGGCGGCGGAACGCCGACGAATTCGGCGCCGGTCCTCGGCGACCTCTCGGCAGTCACGATCGACGAGGGCTCGACGCTTGATGTTCCGCTCGCGGCGGCGGACGCGGACGGTGACAGCCTCACCTTCGATGTCGCGAACAACCCGGCCTTCGTCACGCTGACCAGCAAGACGCTCCACGTCGCGCCGGGCTTCGACGCGGTGACTCAAGGGACCTCTTCGACGTTCGACATCACCGTGTCCGTGACCGACGGTCAGGCCGGCCACAGCGTCTCGGGCACGCTCCACCTCACGGTGAATGAGAAGTCCACCGGCGTGACGGGAACGGTGAGCATCAACTCGGACGCGAAGTTCACGAAGAACTCCGCGGTGACCCTCGCCCTCACGGGCTCCAGCGCTGCCGGCGCGATCTCCCAGATGCGCTTCAGCAATGACGGGACCACCTTCTCCGCATTCGAGGCCTTCGCTGCGACGAAGAGCTGGACGCTGGACGCGACTGCGGACGGGCTCAAGACGGTCACGGTCGAGTTGAAGGATGCGGCGGGCGAGAGCAAGCAGCTCACCGCGACGATCACGCTCGACACGGCGGCGCCCACGATCAGCGGCTTCACGATCGACAACGGCGCGACCGCGACGAAGAGCGGCTCGGTGCTCCTCACCGTGAGCGCGACGGACAACGGCTCCGGCATCGCGACGATCGAGGCGTCCAACGACGGCACCACGTTCAGCGGCGTCTCCTCGAACCCGGCGAACTGGGCGCTTCCCTCGGCGGACGGCAACGACACCGTCACCGTTCGAGTGACGGACGCAGCGGGCAACTCCGCCACGACCACCGCGAGCATCATCCGCGACGGCACCGCGCCAACCATCACCACCGCGACGCTGAATGGCGGCACGACCTGGTCGCGCGCCAACACCGTGAGCCTTCAGGTGGCGGCGTCCGACGGCACCGGCTCGGGCCTGTGGCAGCTCTGCGTCTCCGGCGACGTCGCGCAGGCGGCCTGCTTCTCGTACACCTCCTCCGCGTTCCAGCTCGCGCTCTCTTCCGGCGACGGGCAGAAGCAGGTCTCCGTGACCGTCGTGGACAACGTCGGCAACATCTCCTCGTCCACGCTGGCGACGGTCTCGGTGGACGCCACCCCGCCGGCCGCGCAGTCGCTCACCATCGACAACGGCGCCGCGGCGACGAACAACCTGACCCTGACGATGACGACGGCCGCCGCGGATCCGGCGCCGGGCTCGGGCCTCTCCACGATCGAGTTCAGCTCGGATCTGCTCAACTGGTCCACGCCGCAGGCCTATGCGACGTCCATCAACGTCACGGTTCCAGCCGGTGATGGCGCGCGGACGTTCTATGCGCGGCTCACCGACGTCGCGGGCAACGTGAGCGTCAGTCCGTACACGAGCGCCACGATCAAGATCGATCAGACCCCTCCGTCTGGCGGCACGGTCGTGATCAACTCGAACGCGACGTACGCGAACACCACCGCGGTGTCGCTGGCGCTCACCGGCACTGACGCGACGTCCAGCGTGACGAATGCGTGCATCAAGAGCGGCACCATGCCTCTCACGATGACGCCGCCGTCCGCGAACGACCCCTGCTGGGCAACCCCGTTCTCCGCCACGGTGAGCTACACGCTGACGCCGACGGCGGACGGAAATCAGCGCGTCTTCGTGTGGCTCAGGGATGCGGCGGGCAACATCCTCACCACCCCGTTCACCGACGACATCTTCCTCGACCGTCAGACGCCGTCCACGCCCGCGAACGCGTCGCTGGTGTCGGTGTCCTACCGGACCATCACGCTCGCGCTCGGCACCCTGTCGACCGATCCGGGCGGTGCCCAGTCCTCGGGCCTGAGCTACCAGGTCGGGTTCCGCTTCCAGGGCAGCACCGCGCCGTTCACGTACATGAACCCGAGCGGAAGCCTCGTCGTCAACTTGAGCGCCGCGAACGCGTATGAGCTCGTCGTGCGCGCGGTGGACGGCGCCGGCAACGCGAGCGCGCCCTCCAACTCGGTCCTCGCGAGCACCTACTTCCTCTGGACCAGCGAGTACCACACGCCCTTCGCGCAACCGAACAGCAGCTACGGCGCGGGCGTGATCGGCGCCGGTGGCAACTTCGTGGTCGGCTACGACTACGGCGCGGACTATCCCCTGTCGTTCATCGACAACGGCGATGGGCTCGCGACGATGAAGCGGATGGACGTGTCGCTCCGCACGGTGGCCTCGGTGGGGAACACCAGCCGCGCGCTCTTCATCAACAACAACGACGCGCGCTTCACGACGGATGTGGGCGCGACGATCTGGCCGCTGACCTACTCGCCCTCGCCCGGCTTCAAC
>JBJMQN010000361.1:0-3224 GCA_045802665.1 Myxococcaceae bacterium
GAGCTCAGGCATCCCGATGCAGACCTGCGCCGCGATGCACGCAGCGGCCGCGAGCCACATCGGCACGTGCAGATCCTTCTCGAAGCCCGGGGCAACAATCCGGCTCCACGCTTGCGCCGTGAGGTTGATGGATTCTCGGGAGAACAGCGCGCTCAGCAACGCGGCGCCGAGGGCGGTGAGAGCGAATGCCTCCGGACGGACGCCGTGGATGATCCATGCATCGCTGAGCGGCTGAAGCCCCAGCGACGTACTCGCAGCCAGCACGAGGCCGACGCTGACGAGCCAACGGGATTTGAGGAGCAGCGAACCGCCGAGGACAGCCGCGGCGGTGAGCAGCATCGTGCCGTTGCTCGGCCAGCCGGAGAGCCACGGCAGCAGCGAGACGGCGATCGCGAAGACCGCGAGGACGGCGGGCGTCTGCTCGTCCTCATCCGCACCGAGCACCGCGTGCGTGAAGCGCGGCAGGTGATGCGCCGCGAAGCCCACGAAGAGCAGAGAAGGCATGAGGACCGGTCGAATCGACGGAACGAAGGCCGCACACACCGCCGCCGCGCCGAGACGCAGCCAGAGCGGACTTCCAGCCGCGAGCACAAAGCCAGCCGCGAACTGGAGCACCACCGCTTCTTCGCCGCCGGAGCCACCTCTGAAGAGGGACGAGCCGTACACTCCCATCACGAGCGCAGCAGTGAGCGCGTACCCAATCAGCGACCAACGAACGACCCGGAGCTGCAACACCTCGTCGTCGTCACACACGAGCCGTGCGCCGAACGGCACCTGCGCCACGAACCGTGTGAAGAGAACGGTGACGAGCGGCACCACCCAGAGAGCCTCCACCGGATGGCTGGTGGGCACGACGTAAAGCGCGAGCAGGACCGGGGAGAAGAACGCGAGCCAGCCGCTGCGAGCGCCGCGCACCCAGAGCAGAGGAAGCAGCGCGTAGACGACGAGGAAGATGGGGTTGGGCGCCGGAGCGACTTTCACCGCGATGGTGACGAGCGCCGCGACGGCGGAGAGGCTCGCCGCGAGGGAGACGGGCTCTTCGCCGAAGAGCAGCGCGTGCGCCCGCTTCCACTCAGGAACGAGGGCGATCACCGACAACACCACCGCAAGCGTGAGCATCGCGGCCGAATGCTCCTCGGGAGCGAGCGCGAGCAGAGCGATCGCCGCGGCCCACGGGATGCTGAAGGACGGATGAATCGCCCGGCACGTGAACAGCGCGGCGAGCGCGGCGACCCCCACCGTCGGAACGTAAGGCCACCCATTCTGAGGGAGGGCGACACCGGCCGCGATGCCACTGCCCAACAGCGCGAGCAGCGCCATCGTCACATTCGTCGGGTTGCGGCCCTCGCGCGCCGCGAGGATGGACGAGAGCAGGGCGATGCCGGCGAGCAGCGACGCGGACAGCAGCGGCGTCATGAATGACCACGTCTCGAACGAACCGCTGATGACCGGGAAGGCGGCGAGCGTGAGCAGCGCGGCGCCCAGCGGCCGCACGACCGATTCGCGCCGCGAGATCTCCAGCAGCGTGAGCCCGGCCGTGACGAGGGTGGGCCCAAGCAGAGAGATGTGGAACAGCGCAGCTGCTTCCACCCCGTTCGCCGCCTGCAGCGCCCAGCACCAGCAGCATGAGACCAACGCCGCGATGCCGCCCACGACCTCGACGGACCGGAAGCGGCCGCCACGCGAGCCCATGGCTGCGAGCAGAAGTCCCGCCACTGCGACGGAGAACGGCGCGGCCTCGGGCTGCTGGTGGAGGAAGAACAGCGGCACCGCGCTCGCGAGCACAGCGGTGGAGAGCGCGATGTACTCCGGGCGATCGACGTTGCGCGAGACGATCAGCGCCGCGAACCCGCCGAGGACGACCGAGATCACGCCGGACAACTGCGGCGGCGCGCCGAGCCACGCGAGCCCCACTGCAGAACACGCCAGCATCGCCGCGGCGATGGAGACCGTTCCGCGCGTCTCCTTCGTCTGGAAGATCGAGTACGCCGCGAGCAGCACCGCCGCGACGCCGGTGATGATCCCCGCGGCCGGCATGCCGTAGAGCGAGACCGCGAAGATGGGCACCGTCACCGCGAGCAGCGAACCGGTGATGACGAGGTAGCCGCGCGAGAAAAACTGGCCGAGCCCCAGGCAGAGCAGGACGAAGACCGGGACGCTCCAGAGAGCCGCTCGGTGATCGGAGCCGGCGAACGACAGCGCGGTGAACAGCGCGGACGCACCGGCGGTGGAGCGCAGCAGGACCTCGGCAACAGCACCGTCTCGCGTCGCGCGATCGTCCTTCGACCTGCGTACCAGGAGCACCGCGTAGATCGCGGCGGCGATCACGAACGGCAGCGCGTACACCGAGTCGAAGTTGAACGGCAGCGATTCGGTCGGCGCGTATCCGAGCGGACGCTTCACCTGCACGATGAGCTTCGTGAGAACGCCCGGCACGAGCTGACCGCACGTCTGATACGCGAGCTGCGCGGCGACGTACGTTCCGTAGAGCCAGCGAGCGCGACCCACCGTGCCGCGCGAGAGCTGCCAGCAGGTGAACGCGAGCACTGCGCACGAGGCAAAGAGCGCCGGCGCTTGGCCCGTACCGGAGGCAACGAGGAGCGCGACCTGGGCCGCGACCACGGCAGCGGACAACGCATCCGCGCTGCGAGCCTCGGGCAGCTTGCGGAGCCGCAGCGCGGAGGTGAGCAGCACGGAGAGGAACGGCGCGTACGTCCCCAACGCAGGGAGGTTGTGCGCCGCATCCAGCGCGACGTGCAGACGAACCGCGAACAGCGCGAGGAGATACGCGGGCGCGGCGAGCACGAACCAGAGCGACTCGGAGCTGCGCTTGTCCTCTCTCGTCCACGAACGATGGATGAGGAGCAGTGGCACCGCGTTGAGCCAGAGGACCGCCGTGCCGAAATTCGCGACGAGCGGCGCGAAGGCCATCATCGATGCGGCGAGGAACATCAACATCTGCAGCGGCCGGTGGCTCGGCTCGTCGATGCGCTTCGCGACGACACCGAACAGCACGGCCGCTCCGCATGCCCAGAGGATCGCGATCGGCAGTGAGACGAACTGCTGTCCGCCGCTCCCCGTGTGCAATGCGAGATTCGCGAGCGGAGCGATCGCCGCGCCAATCAACATCAGCACCTTGCCCGCACTCTCGAAGTTCTCGCGCTTGCCGAGCAGCGCACCGCCGACGAGGAACGCGCTCGAGTAGCCCGCGGTCAGCCCGAACA
>JBJMQN010000362.1:0-11959 GCA_045802665.1 Myxococcaceae bacterium
AACGACCCGCACGGTGCCGAGCTTCACGCCGCACCAGATGCAACGTGCTCGCGCGTCTTCGATGGAGTGCAGGGTGTGTTTGTACGATTTTGCTGATCGTGCCTCGCTAATGAATGTCAGACCTGCATGGTAATCAGGATGCATGGCCACGCTCTCGACGCTCTCGACCGGAGAACTCCTCGCTCACCTCGCGACGCTCGCATCGCGGGATCGCAACACCACGGTCGACATCCTTCTCTCGTTGATCGAGGTGGAGACTCGGAGGTTCCACGCGGAGCTGAACTATTCGTCGCCCTGGGCCTTCTGCATCGGCCACCTCCATTGGACCAACGGCACCACTGGCCGCAACTTCGCCGCCGCCCGACTTCTCCGACGCTTTCCCGCGGCCGCCGATTACCTGCGCGATGGTCGGCTCAACTGCTCGACCTTCCTCGCGCTCAAAGAGGTGCTGACCGACGAGAACCACCGCGACCTCCTCAACCGCGCCACCCATCTCACCGAGGAGAAGGTGCTGGAGCTCGTCGTCACCATCGCTCCGAAGCCGATCCCTGCTGAGTCGCTTCGCAAATCTCCCGAGCGCTCGTCTCACACCGCCGTCTTCGGTTCGACCGCGAGCACGGCTCCCGCGATCGCTGTCACGTCCAAGAGCACACCTCGTATCGACGCTCAGGCGCCCACTGCGACCTCCCACGTTGCTCAGTCGCCCAGCACGCCGTTCGCCGAATTCACCTTCGAGCCGCCGCCGCCGAAGCCGTTCCGACCAAACGCTCAGCTCGAGCCGCTTCAGAAAGACGTCTGGCTTCTCAAGCTGCCCATCGACGCGGTCGCGAAGGCGAACCTCGAGGAGGTTCAGTCACTGCTCAGTCACGTCATGCCGCGCGCTTCGCTCGGGGACGTTCTGCTGGAGTGCGTACGCCGCACGCGCATCGCCGCCGAACGTCAGAAGTACGGAACACTCGCGCCCCGGAAGAAGTCGGAGACGGCTCCGGCCGATTCCGGAAACGACGCGGGCGGCAGGGAAGTACCTCCAGGTACGAATCGCACTCCCATTTCGGGAGCGATCCGCGATGCACAAACTCCGAATCAGAGCATGCATGCACCGGTTCCTACTCCCATTTCGGGAGTGAACGCGGGAGCGATCCTCGATCCGCGACACACCGCTTCAGTTCGGCCGATCGTTGATGCGGCGGATCGCCGTCCTGGAGCTACTCCCATTCTGGGAGTGGATGCGGGCGCGAGCCGTGAAGTGCGATGCGGGACGACGGTTTGCGCGAGCGCCGATGCGTCGAGCCGTACTCCCATTCTGGGAGTGGATGCGGACGCGAGCCGTGAGGTGCGATGCGGGACCACGGTTTGCGCGAGCGCCGATGCGTCGAGCGGCACTCCCACTTTGGGAGTGGATGCGGACGCGAGTCACGAGGGGCGATGCGCGACCTCGGTTCGCCCGAGCGCCGCTGCGGCGATTGTTACTCCCATTCTGGGAGTGAATTCAGGCGCGAGCCGGGATGGGCGATGCGCGACCTACGTTTGCGCAAGCGCCGACGCGACGAGCGGTGTTCCGATTTTGGAAGCGAGCTCGGGAACGGATCACGAGGCTCGATGCACGACCGCCGCGCGTCCGAGCGACGATGAACCGTTCGCTACTCCCATTCTGGGAGTGAATGCGGGCGCGAGCCATGACGTGCGATGCGCGACTTCGCTTCTCCCGACCGCCGCTGCGCCGATCGCCACTCCCATTCTGGGAGTGAACCAGGCGGACAATCGTCGTCGCGCAGGAGCTCGTCCGCCTCGGCGAGTTCCCAGGGCGGTTCGACGGGAAGTCGCTGCGCGTGATGGCCACTGCTGTTCCTACGTTTTCCCGAACGGGCAGCGATGCGCATCGAAGTACCAGCTCGAGTTCGATCACTGGCTGGCGCATGCGCTCGGTGGCGAGCCGACGGTCGAGAACGTGAGAATGCTCTGCAAGGCTCACAATCTGCAGTGTGCCGTTCAGCTGTTTGGCGAGGAGTTCATGGCCCGGTTCATCCGTCCGGGCCCCGACTCTCAGTCCCCGCGACAGGGGGACGCCATGGACCGGCTCGGGCCGGCCGATCAGGCTCAGTACCCGCGCAGCACCGTCACTCCGGCATCCGTCAGCACCATCAGCATCGCCGGATCCACCGTCGGCTCGTAGACGAGCTGCTTCACTTCGGAGCCCTTCACGTCGCTCACCCGCGAGAACGCGCCGCTTGCGTCCATGCGCCAGAGACCCTTGCCACTCGTCGCGA
Source organism: Myxococcaceae bacterium (assembly GCA_045802665.1). Taxonomy (GTDB): domain Bacteria; phylum Myxococcota; class Myxococcia; order Myxococcales; family Myxococcaceae; genus JBJMQN01. The sequence continues at coordinate 2,268 of JBJMQN010000362.1, forward strand.
CGAACAGCGAGCCGTCGTTCGTCGCCTGCAGCTGACCCAGGGAATCCGTTCCGATGCCGGTGACCTTGCTGAACTTCGGCTGGCCCTGTCCGAGGGTCATCTTCCACAGCCCGTAGTTCTGCGACGCGAGGAAGTAGCTGCCGTCCTTCGTCTGCGTGAAGCCTCGCCAGTGGTCCATGTCGCTCAGGCTGTTGAGCGCGTCGTTGTAGGTGTCCACGATCCACGGGTTCTCGTCCGACCTGTCCCATGACTCGAGGTTCACCGGCGCCGCGAGCACTCCGAGCTTCCACTCATTTCCGATCAGCACCTGCGTCCCATCGAAGCTGCTGCCGAGCGCGAAGTTGAAGCCGATCCTCAGCGAACCATTCACGTCCCACACCGGATGCCGGTGGCTGTTGAAGACGCTTCCTCTGATCATCGTCACGCCGTGGTTGGTGCCGATGAACAGGTCGCCGCGATTGCCGCCTTTGCGAAGCCGGTGACAGACCAGCACCGACCGGTCCTCGTCGAACATCCAGTCGTTCGAGTTCCGGATGCCGAGCTTGTTCTGCGCCGCGCCCTGATACCGAACGCTCTCCGACACGTGCGTCTCCAGCGCGATGGACCCGTCGTCGTTCACCTTTACGAGATCCAGATCGCCCTTCTGGTACTCCGGATCATTCACATCGCCGAGCTGCGAGTTCGGGAGCTCGTAGGTCTGGTAGCCCACGTACGCGTGCCCTTCGCTCCCGCCGCAGATCACCGTCGAGCCGAGCGCATGTTGCTTCTGACCGAAGCCGCCCGCGGCCTGCCCCACGCCCGTCGTCCAGTGCGGCGCCGAATCTCCCGGACGCAGCACGCCGATCCGTGCGCCATCCAGCAGCCACACGTTGTGCGCGTCGTCGATCCCCACCGACTGCGGCGCGCCGAGGCCGAAGCTCGCCGAGTAATCCTTCACCGAATCCGTTGGCCACGGACCGGGGCCTTTCGGGACGGAGTCACCCGTCAGCGCATCCGAGCCGCCTGTCCCGCTCGCTCCACACGCGCTCGTGATCAGCAGCGCGACCCACAGCCCCCTGTTCGCCATCGACGGAAGGTGCGGGCGCAGTCACAGGACGGCAATCACGGGCATCGTTCAGTGAACGGTCACCACAATCCCACGGACAGTCCGAATGCCTGTAGCCCACCCCTTCCTCCGCGGATCTGCGTATGAGAAAACGCCCGCGTCATGACTGACCGCGCGCGCTTCGTGGCCTTCGCTGACGGCTCCTCGCTCTCGAACCCGGGAGGTCCCGGCGGAACGGGCTTCATCGTCTTCGATCGAGCGCACTCGGCCCTTCGCTACGGCGCCAACCGCTTCACCGACGATGGCGTCTTCGCGGTGACGAACAACCGGATGGAGCTGCGCGCGGTGCTGGAGGCCCTCGACGGATTGCCGGAGGGGAGCACGGTCGAGGTGTGCTCGGACTCGCGCTACGTGGTCGATGCGCTCAGCAAGTGGATCCACGGCTGGCGGCGGCGGAACTGGAAGACGGCGGAGGGGAACGACGTCCTCAACCGCGATCTGATCGAAGCCATCGACGCGCGGACGCGAGGGCTCAGGATCAGCTGGCAGTGGGTGCGCGGTCACAACGGGCATCCGCTGAATGAGCTGGTGGATGCGCTGGCGAACTCCGCCGCTCGCGGAAAGCCGGGGCCGACGAAGGAGCAGATCGTCCCCGCGCTGAAGCACGTCCTCTGAGATGAAGGAACAGGTCCCGCTCAGCGAGAACGCGTTCGTTGCGATTCTGATGGGCGGCATCGCGATGTTGCTGGTCGTCGGGTTCGTCGTTCAGCAGCGGAGAGCGAAGAAGCTGGCGGAAGCGGAGGTGCTGGAGTTGCCGCTCGGGCCTTCGGGCACGGGGATGTTCAAGGCGATCGGCGCGATCCTCGCGGTCATGGTCGTCTCGTCGTTGGCGCTCGTGCTGGCGATGATTCAGGCGAAGCAGGCGGGCTTTCAGCAGTGGCCGCTCGTGCTGGCGGGCGGGATCATCGTGATCGGCGCGATGGTGGTCCTGGTGTCGCTCCGAATCACCAGGATCTTCAGTCAGGGCAGCGTGCGGCTCGCGAATGACGTGCTGGAGATTCACGCGCCGGAGGAGCGCTATCAGCGGCGCGCGTTCAAGCTGCTGCCCGGCGTGCAGGTCCGCTTCTGGGCGATGCGTCAGACGGTGGGCTGCGACATCGATGATTCCGATGGCGGCGTGACCTTCAACTTTCAGGGCCTCACGATCGCGGATTTCAAGATGGGCCCGCAGGCGATGCCGGGGATCCGTGGCGCGGGCTTCTCGCTGGATCGCGCGGCGGGCCGTGAGCTGTTCCGCCGCATCAGCCGGAGAGTGCAGGGCGGCTGAGCTCGGGGCGCAGCTCGAGCCCGGTCAGGTCAGCTCAACTCAGCGCTGCGTGGCGATCCACTGCGCGAGCTCATCCGACGGCAAAGGCGCTGCGTCGTGGTGGCCGATGAGCGCCATCACCTCCGACGGCGGGATGGTCTCGCGTCCCTTCCGAACGACAGCCTTCACGAAGCCGATGGTGTGCACGTTTCCGGCGCGCTCGAAGCGGTGCTCGATGAACATCCACTTCTGATCCCACGTGCCGACCTTCGTGACGATCTCGAACTTCTCGAGCGGCTTGAGCTCTCGCCGGAACTTCACCGTCGCGGCGCCGAGCACGGGCCACCACTTCTTCTTGATCACCGCGGTCGCGAGTCCCGTTCGGATCGAATGATCCAGCCGAGCGAAGTCCATCAGCGTCAGGTACCGCCCGTTGTTGATGTGGCCGTTGATGTCGATGTCGGAGAGCCACACGTGCATCGGCGTCCGAACCTCATCCAGCGCGCCTGCCTTCGGCCGGATGAAGCTCGAGCTGGTCGTGAGCGCGAGGCGAGCGAGATACGAGGTGAGCACGGCGCAGCAGTACCGCTTTGACCGCTACCGGTCATCTTCTCTTGTGGACGCCGGGACCCGGACATACATCCGGCCCTCGTGATCGCATCCACCGCAGGCAATCCGTCTCTCCTCGAAGCGATCGTCCTGGGGCTCGTGCAGGGCCTGACCGAGTTCCTGCCGATCAGCTCCACCGCTCATCTTCGCATCACCCCGGAGCTCTTCGGCTGGCCGGATGCGGGCGCGGCGTACACGGCGGTGATTCAGCTCGGGACCACGCTCGCGGTGATCATCTACTTCTGGAAGGACATCGTTCACGTCCTCGCCGCGCTGCTGAAGGCGATCCAGACCAAGAGCTGGCTGGGCACTCCGGAGGCGAGGCTCGGGTGGGGCGTCATCCTCGGGACCATTCCGATCGCGGTCGTCGGGCTCGCGCTCAAGAAGATCATCGAGACGCACTTCCGATCGCTTTACGTGATCGCCTCGTCGCTCATCGTCCTCGCGATCGTGCTCTTCATCGTGGAGCGCCGAGCGAAACACGCGCGCACGGTCACGGACATCACGCTCCGGGATTCGCTCGTCGTGGGCGGGTGGCAGACGCTGGCGTTGATCCCCGGTGCGTCGCGTTCCGGCACGACGCTGACGGGCGCGCTGCTGCTCGGGTTCAAGCGCGAGGACGCGGCCCGGTTCTCGTTCCTGCTCTCGATCCCCGCGACGACGCTGGCTGGAATCTTTGAGCTCAAACATTTTTTCGAGGCGCCGGAGAAGCCGTGGCTCGCGCTGATCGTCGGCACCGTCGTCGCGTTCGCTTCGGGGCTCGCGGCGATCGCGTGGCTTCTGAAGTTCCTGAAGACGCGGACGACGCTCGTGTTCGTGGTGTACCGGATCGTCCTCGGGCTCGTGCTGTTCGCGCTCCTCGCCGCCGGCATCTTGAAAGCTCAGTCCGGCATCGAGAACGTGACGCCCGAGACGAAGACCGCTCCCGCGAAGCAGGTCAATGACTGAGTCCGATCGACCCGGCGGAGCCGGATCCTCAGCGTCCCCTGAATCGGGGACTGAGTCCGATCGACCCGGCGGAGCCGGATCCTCGGCGTCCCCTGAGTCGGGGACTGAGTCGGGTCATCCGCTCGTCGAGCAGCTCCGCGAACGGCTCCGCAAGGCTCCGTCCAAATCCGTCCGCCTGCCCGGCATCGAGCTTCGCGAGGCGGCGGTGCTCGCGCCGCTGTTCATCGAGAACGGCGTTCCTCACCTCATCTTCACCAAGCGGCCGCTGACGCTTCGTCAGCACGCGGGGCAGATCTCGTTTCCTGGTGGCGGGCGCGACGAGTCGGACGCGACGCCGCTGCACACGGCACTGCGCGAGACGGAAGAGGAGCTCGGGATTCCGCCGGAGTCGGTGGACGTGCTCGGGTCTCTCGACGAGCTTCCGACGATCACCCGATTTCGGATCCGGCCGTTCGTCGGCGTGGTTCCGGCGGGTCTGTCGCTCCGGCCGAACCCCGATGAGGTCGCGGAGGTACTGAAAGTTCCGCTTCCGGCGCTGCTGGATCCTTCGAAGGTCCGGCACGAGACGCGCGAGGTTCCCTTCCTGCCCGGGCCCGAGGTGATCGATTACTACGACCTCGGACAGCACGTGATCTGGGGCGCGACGGCTCGGATTCTTCGGAATCTTTTTGAAGTCGCGGCGGGCCTGACCGCTTTCGAGGAGCTCAAGCCTCGGCGGTGATGACGAGGCAGCGGCTCGACTTCCCGGCTCAGGTCCGGCTATGTCGGCCGCCGCTCATGGCTCTTCACCCAGTGATCATGGCGGGCGGCAGCGGGACCCGGTTCTGGCCGCTCTCCCGTAAGTCGCGCCCCAAGCAGTTTCTTCCGCTCGCCTCCGACCTTCCGCTGATCACCGACACGGCGAACCGGCTGAAGGGGCTCGCGTCGTCGAAGGACGTCTGGGTCGTCTGCGGCAAGGTCCACGCGCCGCAGGTGAAGAAGCTGGTGAAGGGCATCAAGGCGGACCACGTGCTCGTCGAGCCCACCGCTCGCAACACGGCTCCGGCGATCGCGCTCGCCGCCGCGCACGTCTACGCGAAGGATCCGGACGGCGTGCTGGTGGTCCTTCCGTCTGATCATCACATCGCCAATCCGAAGGCGTTCCGGGACGTGCTCGCGCAGGCGGCGGATCTCGCTCAGGACGGCAGCATCGTCACCGTGGGCATCAAGCCCCGAAGCCCCGAGACGGGCTACGGCTACATCCGCGTCGGCGAGCAGCTCCCCAGCAGCGAGGCGCGCAAGGTCGCCGCGTTCGTGGAGAAGCCGAACCTCGAGACCGCGAAGGGCTATCTGGCGTCCGGCGACTACCTCTGGAACGGCGGCATCTTCGTCTTCCGCGCCGAGGACATGCTCGCGGCGATCGACAAGCACATGCCGGAGATGACGCAGGGCCTGACGGCGATTCGCAAGGCGATCGGCAAGCGCAACTACCAGAAGGTGCTTCAGAAGGAATTTCCGAAGCTGCCGTCCCAGTCCATCGACTACGGGGTGATGGAGAAAGCCTCGAATATTGCTGTGGTTCCGGGCGATTTCGGCTGGTCGGACGTGGGCAGCTTCGCGGCGATCCCGGAAGTGCGCAAAAGCGACGACCACGGGAACGTCCTCTCTGGCAAAGGCGCGCTGGTGATCGACTGCGAGGGGAGCATCGTCCTCGCGAAGGACAAGCCGATCGCCGTGGTCGGGATGAAGGACGTGGTGGTGGTGGACGCCGGCGACGCGTTTCTGGTTGTTCCGAAGGACAAGAGCCAGGACGTGCGCAAAGCGGTAGACGCGCTGAAGGCCAGGAAGTTGGAGAAGTTTCTCTAAGCAGTGTCACCCATGCAGCCCGCCGGCTGAGCAGGCGAGCGAGTCAGTCCGGCCCGCCCTCTCCTAATCTCCGCCGCCTCTCGTACTGGAGCCCGTTTCACATGGACCCCTCGTCAAACGTCGACGTCGCAGATCCGCGCGGCTGGTTGAAGATCGTGCCGCAGCTGTACCGCTTCTGCTCGGATCCGAAGATTCGCGAGGCCGTGGAGCTGGGTGATGGCGCGAAGCTGCACAAGGCGCTCTCCGCCGCGAAGAAGAACCCGATGTTCTTGAACGATCGGACGACGATCGACGAGATCCAGAACATCCGGCGGCTGTTCGTCCACGGCAGCGGCGCGCCGTCGCTCTTCACGCTGAACGGCTTCGGCACAAAGATCTACGGCAAGAGCGACGAAGGCTCCGACGGTACCTACGTCACCACGCTCTTCTTCACCGCGCTGTTCATCCCGGTGATCCCGATCAAGCAGTACCTGGTCCGGCACGAGGGCGGGAACCGCTACGCGTTCTTCGGCACCGTGCCGTCGTCGCCGGCGATCAAGGCGTGGCAGTGGGTGACGCTCGGCGGTCCGGCGGCGCTGTTCGTGCTCGTGCTGCTCGCGGGCATGGTGGGCGCGGCGACGGGCGCGGGCGGGTCGACGGGCGGCGGCAGCTCGGGCTCCGGCTCCATTGGCAGCTACTTCGGTGGGCAGACGGTGTACCTGACCAACGGCCTCGACGTTCCGCTGAAGGTCGTGCTGAAGGACGAGAAGGATCCGGCGAAGAACAAGAGCTGGAAGGTGGAGTCCAACAGCCACACCTCCGCGGATCTCCCGACCGGCAAGGTGGACCTCGCGATCACGTCGGTGGACGACGTGGAGCTTTCGCACGAGGAAGTGACGATCCCGTCGGGCAGCTTCGTGGCCTACAACATCTACGCGTCCGCGCCGGTCTACGCCGAGGGCGCGATCTACACGAAGTACGCGCCACCGAAGGGCCAGGAGGAGAAGGAGGAGTACCACTACTTCACCGGCCAGACGCTCATCACCTACTCAGGCATCGAGTACCCGTTCAGCGATCCGCCGAAGTCGGTGTCGATGGGCGAGGACTCGACGAAGCAGACCATCTGGTACACGGGCATCGAGAAGGGCGGCTGGCTGTCGACGATCTTCCTGCTCGAGAAGGACAAGAAGTCGGATGAGGCGGAGAAGCTGGCCGAGGCCGTCATCCTCGCTGAGCCCGAAGATCACGTCGCGCAGACCTTCGCCCGCTACTACGTGAAGAAGTACAAGGGCACCGAGGGCGCGGCGGAGCTCGGCTCGAAGATGGTGGAGCTGTGGCCGAACTCGCTCGAGGCGCACCGGTTCTACCAGGACTACGCACAGCTCGCGGGCAAGGAGTCCGAGATGCTCGCGAAGTACAAGGACATGTACGAGAAGGAGAAGGGCCCGTGGACCGGCTACCTGTACGCGCGCATCGCGCCGGCGGGTGAGGGCGCCGCGCTGCTCGAGGAGCTCACCCAGAAGTACCCGAAGGAGGCGTACCTGCACCGCAGCTACGGCTGGATGCTCCTGAACGGCGGCAAGTACGAGGACGCGCTGTCCGAGATGGAGGAGAGCCTGCGGCTCGATCCGGAGCATCACACGGACATGCTCGGCTACCACGCGAAGGCGCTGGTGGCGCTGGGCAAGACGGACGAGGCGGCGAAGCTCATCGAAGAGCAGGAGGACGGGAAGAAGACGCCCACCTTCCAGAACGCGCTCTTGTACGGACAGATCGCGAAGGCGGCGGGCGGCAAGCTCGCGCACGAGGGCGACTACTATTTGAACCTGCGCGCCAACGACACGGCCAAGTCGATCGATCCGCTCGCGGACGGCGTCTGGTACGACATGGTGGTGACCGGCAAGGCCGTGACGACGAAGGAGCTCGACACGATCGAGTCTCCGTCGAAGCGCGACGCGATCGAGGTCATGAACGCGGCGATGAAGAACCCGAAGGAGGCGCTGCAGATCGCGCGTGAGCTCCCGACCGATTCGCTGGAGCAGGTGGATCCCGGAATGCTGACCATGCTCGCGCTGGAGTTCGAGCGCACCGGCGACGCGAAGGATGCCGACCGGATCTTCAAGGCGATGCCCGAGCTGGCGCGTCACCACGAAGAAATGAAGGCGTTCGTGAAGACCGGCAAGGGCAGCGCGGAGCTCCGTGACATCGATCTCGAAGCGCAGGCGGCGATGAAGATCGTTCGCGCGCGTGCGATGCCGAAGTCGGACAAGAAGCGCATCGCGCTGATCAATGAGGCCAAGTCACAGGACGTGATGAAGGGACTCATTACGCACGCTGCGCTCGCCTGGTCGAACTGAAAAAGTTTTGGTTGAGGCGGGGGCGTGCGCTGGTTTGGCGCTCGCCTCTTGTCTCGCCATGCCTCACACCGGATTGATGGGTGAGGTTGTGGGTTGAGGCGGGCGTCTGGTGTGGATTGGCTCGGGCCTCGGGTTGTTGCTTCGCCTCACACCGGACTGATGGGTGAGGTTGTGGGTTGAGGCGGGCGTCTGGTGCGGATTGACGCGGGGCCGCGTTTGTTGCTTCGCCTCACACCTCGTGACCGGTCAGGTTCGGGTTCAGACGTGCGGGGCTGGATTCTCGGTGTTGGTGCGGATGACTCGGTCGCGGAGGTTGCTGAGTCCTCTTCCGAGTCTATCCAGAGCGTGAAGGAATTCTGCGGCCTTCTGTTTGGGTAGCAGACCGATGCCTGCGGCTACACGCACGAGATGATCAGACTCTGCTACCGAGCCTTGGGCGATGTTGAGAAAGCGGGCGTATTCGCGCCTCGTTTCGCGGCGAGTCCCCTCCGCGATGTTTGCACCTACGGAGACAATGGCGCGGCGGAGTTGATCCATGACCGCGAAACCATGCGTCCTCGGCGCACGCTCCAGGACCTCGTGGATCGCGATCGTCAATTCGTAGGCCTGCTTCCACACCCTCAATTCGGTGAAGTTCTGCATGAGGATCCCCCCTTCCAGTTCAACTGACCGCGAAGCCTACGAAGCACCTCTGACAGTCGCCGACAAAACCCTGAACCTCTCGCCCATCGCACCGCTGTGAGGCGAAGCCGGTGTCCGAGCCACCGCCCAATCCAAGGCGAGACCGGCGGCGATCCCGCCGCGGAGCCACGCCTCAACCCAGAACCTCACCTATCGCACCGGTGTGAGGCGAAGCCGCGGTCCGAGCCACCGCCCAATCCATCGCGGAGCCACGCCCCAACCCAGAACCTCACCCATCAGTCCGGTGTGAGGCGAAGCCGCAAGCGGAGGTGCGCACCAATCGCCCTCAGGCCTCCGTCTCAACCCAGAAACAATGTGCTATCTCGCGCGGGCACATGAATCCTCAAATCTTCCGCGAGTACGACATCCGTGGCCTCGTCGACAAAGACCTGACGGTCGAGGTCGTCGAGAAGCTCGGTAAGGGTCTCGGTACGGTCATTCGTCAGAAGGCCGGGACGTACGTCGTCGTCGGCCGCGATTGCCGGGAGTCTTCGACTCGCTTCCGCGACGCGCTCTGCAAAGGACTCACGTCGACGGGCATCAACGTGCTCGACATCGGCGTGGTTCCGACGCCGCTGACGTACTTCGCGGCGAACACGCTTCCGGTGGACGGCCTCGCGATGATCACCGGCAGCCACAACCCGCCCGAGTACAACGGCTTCAAGATCGGCGCGGGCAAGACCACGTTCCACGGCCATGAGATTCAGGCGCTGCGGAAGCTCATCGAGGCGGGTGACTTCGCTCGGACCGACAAGCCGGGCACGGTGCAGAGCTACGACATCATCACGCCGTACAACCACTTCGTGAAGCAGACCGTGAAGGTGGGCCGCAAGGGGATGCGGATCGTCATCGACGCGGGCAATGGCACCGGCGGCGCGGTCGCGGTTCCGCTGTTTCAGTCCATGGGGTTCGATGTGGTCCC
>JBJMQN010000363.1:0-2499 GCA_045802665.1 Myxococcaceae bacterium
CGACGATCTTCGTGCCGTCCTTCGACAGATCGTAGTGCGTGAAGCCACGAGCAGAGATCCGCTGCCGTTCGAGCCGCGCCTTCTCCGCCGCGCTCATCGTCTGCTCGGAGCCCTTGAGGAGGTTCGCAGGCGTGAGCAGCTCTTTGCTCTGACCGATCGCCACGTCGAAGGCGAACAGTGTCTGCACCGCGTCGCGCTTGCCCGAGCGGAGGAAGAGGACGGTGGTGCCGTCCGGGGTGATCTTCGCGTTGCTCGGTCGCCCGGAGAGGAAGCGCCGGGTTTCTGCGAAGTCGCGGAGGAAACTGTCGCGTGGAGGGCTGTCGTTCATGGCGGCAAAGGACGCGAGCGGAAGCAGGATTCCGCACAGGAGAAGGAGGCGCATCGCTCCCGCGTATACGTCGAAAGTTGTAAGCTGCGCGTCCTTTTCAGGCCGTCACCCAGGATCCCCAAAATGGTTCGCAACATCGTGTTCACCGCGCTGCTCGCGCTGGCGTTGTCGGCGTGTGGAAGCAGCGGCTCGGCGAATGGCGGGACGGGGGGCGGAGCCGGTGGCCCCGGTGGAGCAACGGGCGGCGGCACGGGCGGCGGGACGGGTGGAACCGGCGGCGGTTCGGGCGGCGGAACCGGAGGTGGCGCGGGCGGTGGTGGCGGCACGGCCTCGGTGCCGACCTGGTACCACGACGTTCAGCCCATCGTTCACGAGCACTGCGAGACGTGCCACCGGCCGGGCGACATCGCGCCGTTCCCGCTCACGAACTATCAGGAGGCGTTCGCGCAGAACTTCGGAATGGCGAGCGCGGTGCAGTCCCGCGTGATGCCGCCGTGGCTCCCGACCGACACCTGCCAGCAGTACAAAGATTCGCGAGCGCTCTCGCAGGCTGACATCGACACCATCGCCGCGTGGAGCGCGGGCGGTGCGCCTGAAGGAGATCCAGCGGACGCGCAGCCTCAGGCAGACGGCGGCGCGGGCGAGCTCCCGTGGGTGGACATGACGGTGCAGCCGGACACCGCGTACACGCCGTTCGCGACGAGCGCGGACGACTATCACTGCTTCCCGCTCGGCAGCGCGTTCGCGGCGGACGAGGACGTGATCGGCTTCCAGATCCTCCCCGGTGAGCGGCGCGAGGTTCACCACGTCATCCTGTTCGAAGCGCCGTCGACGGACGTCGCGGCGAAGGGCTCGGGCTGGACGTGCTACGGCGACTCCGGCATCAACGGCGCGAACCTCGTCGGCGGTTGGGCGCCCGGCACTCCGCCCACCACGTATCCCTCGGGCACCGGCGTTCACATCGCGGCGGGGCATCAGCTCGTGATGCAGGTTCACTACAACCTGTCGAACGTCGGCGGAATCGGCGTGGCGGATCAGACGGCGGCGAAGCTGCAGTTCTCCACGACGCCCATCCCGAGCAGTGGACAGGCGAGGATCCTCCCGGTCGTGAACAGCTCGTTCCAGATTCCGCCGGCCGACGCGAATGGAAATCCCGGCACGCTCACCTCGGACGGCACACAATCGAACCCGGCGCCGTTCCCGCTGCGGCTGTGGGGCGTGTTCCCGCACATGCATCAGCTCGGGACGCACATCAAAGTGTCGCTCGACGGTTCGAACACCTGCTTCGCGGACATCCCGAAGTGGGACTTCCACTGGCAGCAGATGTACCTGTTCCAGCAGCCGGTCACGATTCCGTCGAACGCATCCATCCGCGTGAGCTGCAGCTGGAGCAACCCGACGTCGAGGACCGTGACGTGGGGCGAGAGCACGACGGACGAGATGTGCCTCAGCTACCTGTACCTGACGTTCTAGCGCGTGGCGGAAGACCATCTTCGGCTCGCGGGCGTGACCCGGCTCTCGGTGCAAGGTCGTCGCGGCGCGATCGACGCGTTCGTGTTCGATCCGCATCGGCTCGCCTTTCCGAGCTGGGCGATGTGCGTCGGAGACGGCAAGCCCGCGCTGCTCGTCACCCTGGATCGCCACTTCGATCTGGTGCCCCCGGTTGCGGAAGCGCCGCCGAAGAGCGCTGGCCTGCGAGCGTTGGACGAGTTCGCGCGCTGGTCGCTGGATGTTCGCAATTACGATCACGTGCTCTCAGCGATGGAGGCGGGGATCGTGAGCGATGCGGTGGTGATCGCTCGAGCAACTCCGAAGGGCGCCATGCCGTTCAGCCCCGCGACCGATCGCCGCGGAGTTCAGCACCGGTTGGCGGTGGTCCCGACGGTCGATCGAATCGCCGAGCGATGGGGCAGCTCAGATCCCACCGAAGCGGAGAAGTTGATCCGCGGCGCCGACCGAGTGCTGCTCGATCTCGATCTCGACTGCTTCACCACGTTGTCCGACGCGGATCCGATGACGGTGGTGCCGTGGCCGCTACCCTTGATTCGAGACTTCATGATGCCGAACGAGCCGCTGTGGGACGAAGTGCTGCGCAAGTGCATCGGCTTCACCTTCGCACGCGAGCCGTTTCACTCCGGCGGGCTCGTCGCCTCCAACGCGCTGTTCGCCGA
>JBJMQN010000364.1:0-12142 GCA_045802665.1 Myxococcaceae bacterium
GATCGCCAACGAGATTGCTCAGAAGATCGTCGAACGCGTCCGCGTTGGCACCAACGCCGCCGGCGCCGCCGAGTTCCAGATCGACCTCCGGAGCAACGTGCTCAAGGGGCTGTCGATCAAGGTGTCCACCAAGCAGGGAAAGATCAGCATGATCTTCTCCGGCCAGGACAAGGACACCCTCAAGTACATCGAAGAGCAGGCGGCAGGTTTGAAGGAGTCGCTGACGTCGCGCGGCCTCAAGCTCGCTGAGCTGAAGTTCGAGGCGAAAACGTGAGTCCTCCTCCGCCGCGGGCCCCCACCGCGGATCGCACGCAGCTCATCAGCGCGGATGAGCTGATGAACCGGACGAAAAATCCGCAGGCCGCGCCCGGCGCCCCGCTCTCCAGAGACGATCGCCCCTGGCGGCCCTACAAGTTCTCCGGCCTCTCCAAAGTCTCGCGCACCGAAGCGATGCTGGTGGATCGCATCGAATGGCTGATGCCGTCCGCGTTCCTCACCGGCTCCAGCATCGGCCTTCGTTCGCGGATCAAAGAGGTGCTCGAAGCGGACCTCTCCTTCATGGCGGACCACATCGACGTGGTGAAGCCGAAGGATCTCAAGAGGATCATCGCCGCGCCCACGTTCCTCGGCATCCTCGCGCCGGCGCCGCACAAGTCGCGCGGACTGTTGGAGGTGGAGCTCGGCCTCGCGCACGCGACCGTGGACTCGATGCTGGGTGGCGCGGGCGAGGCGACGGCGCTGCGGCCGCTGACCGACATCGAAGAGGGCGTGCTCAGCTACCTGGTGCTCGAAGTCCTGAAGACGCTCGCGCCCAACATGGAGCCGGGGTTGCCGAAGCTCAGGCTCGAGGGCGTCGCTCGGAGCGTGGACGACGCGATCGCGCAGTTCGGCGACGAGCCTCTCGTGATGGTGGTCCAGTTCAAGGCGCTGCTTGGCCAGCAGTCCGGCTTCATCCGCCTGTTCATCCCCGGCACCGTGATCGGGATGACGAATCCGCCGCAGGATGGACCCGAGCGGCGCGCTCGGCGGCGGAACCAGACGCGGCAGAACCTTGCCCGGCTCAAGGGCGTGAAGACGTACCTGCGCGCTGAGATTGGCGTGGCGGAGATCAGCACCTCGGATCTCGCGACGGTGAATCGCGGCGACGTGGTGTTGATCGACGAGGTCACCGCTCGGCCGGACCGGCAGGAGGGCGGCACCGCGCGGCTCAAGATCGGCCGCGGGCGGGTAGGGCGGATCGACGCGGAGATCCTGCTCGAGGACGGCCAGTACAAGGCGAAGGTGGACGCCATTCACCTGGGCGACGAGCCCCGGCAGACCGCTCCCACCGATTCCGATGAAGACAATGCCTCCGCGGCGCCCCCGGACGAGGTAGATGGTCCGGCGGAAGACGCGGCGGACGGACCGGACGAGTCGACGAACCCGGTCGGGCAACGCACCAGCGAGGTGGAGGCTTTCGTGGAAGAGAACGCGGACCAGGCCGAAGGTGGAGACCTGCTCAACGACATTCCGCTGCAAATCGCGGTGGAGCTGTCCCGCGTGCCGATCACCGCTGAAGAGGTCGTCGCGCTGAAGATCGGCCAGGTGCTGGATCTCAACCGCGTCCCCGGCGAGCCCGTGGAGCTGTCCGTGAACGGGAAGATCGTCGCGCGCGGAGAGCTCGTGGAAGTGGAAGGGCACCTCGGCGTGCGGATCCTGTCGCTCGCGGGGTAGCGCTCTCTCGCGTGGGCAGGATCCTCGTCGTTGCAACGATTGCGATCGCCGTCGCCGGAGCGTTGGGCACGGTCTTCTACCTGCGGCATCTCCAGGGCGTCGCGGCGGAGAAGGCGGCGCTCGTTTGCGAGATCCCGGCTGACACGAGCTGCTCGGCGGACGGGGACTGCATCCTGGTCAGCTGCCGCACTTCGGCGTGTGTGTGCACAGGGACCGGATGCGGGGTGGCCATCTCTCGCGAGGCGATGAAGCGCGAGCACCATCCCTGTCTCGTTCCCGTCGGGATGCCCGCGCCCATGGGGTGTCCGGTGCCGAAGTGCGAATGCGCGGCGCCGCGGTGTCAGAGCTGGCCGAAGTGTGTCGCTGGGACGTGCAGGCTCGAGCTGGAGGGGCCGGTGAATCCGGATGGCGGGTAGGCGAGCGGCAGGCGAGCGGTCAAGCGTCGCGGGGGCATTCATCATTGTCCCCGAGTGGACCAATCCACTACCGTCCACGCTCTCCCCATGAGTTGGACCGTCCGCTCTGTGCGCTTTGCCCTCTGCTGCGTTGCGCTGCTGGGCACCGCTGCGTTCGCGGCGGACGAAAAGCCCGTCACCGAGGGCGAGCATCTCATCTCGCTGCCGGCTCACCCGCTCGATGACTCCAACCGCTCAGCCGCGGAGAAGGCGGCGCTGAAGCCGTCTTCGGATTCGGACGCGGAGCTCGACAAGGCGCTGGGGCTTTCGAAGGCCGCTCCGGCTCAGACCACGGAGCAGCCCGCGGACAACGACACCTCTGGCCTCGGCTGGCAGCTCTTCAAGACGATGCTGATGCTCGGCGTCGTCATCGCGATGGTGTACCTGTCGCTCAACTTCGGCCTCCGAAAGTTGATGGGCGCGCGGGCGGCCTCCAGCTTCGGAAAAGGCTCCGTGGTCACCGTGGTGGAGCGCATCACGCTCGAGCCGCGCCGCACCATCTATGTCCTCCGCGCGGCCGGCGAGTACCTGCTCGTGGGCGTGGGCGACGGCGGGATGACGCTCATCAGCAAGCTCGACACGGCGGAGGTGGACCGCATCCAGCGCGAGAAGTCGTCCGCGCAGATGCCGCTCTCTCCCTTCCTCCAGAAACTTCTCTCCCGAAAGGGCGGACCTCCGCCCAGTGCGTGAACCAACGATGATGAAACGACTGACTCAAGCGCAGGGGACCTGGCTTTCGGTCTGCGTCTTCGCGGCGGTGCTGATGCCCGCCCTCGCGCACGCACGCGGCGAGAAGACCAACGCCGTCATGTCGGAGCTCTCCAAGAACGGCGCCGGCGTGAACCCGGACTCGTTCGCGAACCGGCCGCTGATTTTGATGGTGGCGCTGGCGGCGCTGTCCCTGGTGCCGTTCGTCCTGATGATGGTGACGAGCTTCGTGAAGATCTCCGTGGTGCTGTCCATCGTGCGGTCCGCGCTCGGCACTCAGCAGATCCCGCCCACGCAGGTGATCACCGGGCTGGCGATCATCCTCACCGTCTACATCATGGCCCCGGTCGGTCAGGCGTTGTACCGGGCGGCGGGCGCGGACTTCCTCGCGCAGGGCACCTCCGTCCTCTCATCTCAGACCGTGGGCGATGTCCTCAAAGCCGCGGACAAATCCAAAGAGCCCTTGCGCGACTTCCTCGTGAAGAAGGTCACCGCGAAGGACCGGAGCCTCTTCTACAACCTCGCGAAGAAGATGCGGCGCGAGGAGGACCGCGCGGCGATCGGTGACAAGGACTTCATGGTCATCGTCCCGGCGTTCGTCGTCTCCGAGCTCAAAGAGGCCTTCCAGATTGGCTTCATCCTCTTCGTGCCGTTCATCGTGATCGACATGGTGGTCGCGAACATCCTGCTCGCGTTGGGCATGCACATGCTCTCCCCGACGACGATCTCGATGCCCTTCAAGCTCCTGCTCTTCGTGCTGGTAGACGGCTGGTACCTGATCGCGAAGGGCCTCGTCATCGGCTACCTCTAAGAGGCCTCTCAAGTCTCATCTGACCTTCATCACGCAGCAGGCGCTCTATCTGGTGGTCATCGCCTCGGCGCCGCCGGTGATCCTCTCGCTCGTCGTGGGCCTCGTGATTGCGGTGTTCCAGGCCGCCACGCAGATCCAGGAGCAGACGCTCAGCTTCGCGCCGAAAGTGATCATCGTCTTCGGCATCCTCGCCCTGGGCGGCGGCTGGATCGGCAGTCAGCTCTACCGGTTCACCTTCCAGCTCTTCGATCGCTTCCCAGCCATGATCGGGAAGTAAATGAACGGGCTCGACGGGATCATCGCGGACCTGGGGGTGAAGACCAACGTCACGTTGGTCATCCTCACCGTCGCGCTGCTGATGTCCCGCATCCTGCCGGTGATCATCCTCTCGCCGGTGTTCGGCGGCGAAATCGTCCCCACCGAGATCAAGATCGGCATCGGGGTCACCCTCGCGATCGTGCTGTTTCCGGCGGTCAGCGAACGCGTCACCAACATCCCGTTTCAGGCGTTCCCGTTCGTGCTCCTGATGATGAAGGAGCTCTTCATAGGCGTCGCGCTCTCGTTCATCGTCAACACCGTGTTCGAGGCGGCGCAGATGGCCGGAGGGTTGGTCGACTTCCTCTCCGGCATGAACATGGCGCAGATCTACCAGCCGCAGCGCCAGACCCAGGTCACGATCTTCTCCGACCTCAAGTTCCAGCTCTCGATCGTGCTGTTCCTCACCCTGAACGGCCACCGCATCGTGATCGAGACGTTGTCGGATTCGCTGATCACGCTGCCGCTCGACAAGTTTCCGTCGTTCCCGCAGGGGCAGTGGGCGTTCTTCGATCTGATCCTGAGAATGTTCGGAGATCTGCTCCGGGTGGCGCTGCTGCTCTCCGCGCCGGCGTTCCTCGCCACGTTCCTGACGGATCTCGCGCTGGGCATGATCAACCGCGTGGCGCCGCAGGTTCAGGTGTTCTTCATGTCCATGAGCATCAAGCCGCTGGTGGCGGCGCTGATGGTGATGCTCACGCTGCACGTGCTGGTGGACAAGCTGCACCTCGAGTTCGCGGCGATGCTGAAGACGCTGAAGGACGCGATTTCCCTACTGGCCTGACCCATGGAGAGGTGGTGATCCGCCCTGGCCGACGAGAGTGGCGAGAAGACCGAACAGCCAACACAGAAAAAGATCGATGACGCCCGGAAGAAAGGCCAGGTGTGGAAGAGCCGCGACTTCTCGGGCGTGCTCGTGTTCCTCGTTGGCTTCTCCGTGGTCAAGGCCACCTGGCCCACCGTCCGCGAGAAGGTGACGGATCTCTTCAACTTCGGCTTCGACAAGCTGGCGCACCCGAAGGATCTGGAGACGGCCATCTATGAGCTCCTGCTCATGGCCACGACCACGACCGTGATGCTCACCGTCCCGATCGTCGCGGGCGCGGGCATCGTGGGCGGCCTGTCCGAGTTCCTTCAGGTGGGGCCGCTGCTCGCGCTGGAGTCGCTGCAGCCCAAGCTCGAGAAGCTGAACCCGCTGCAGGGCATCAAGAACCTGGTCTCCAAGAAGCAGCTGGTGGAGCTGCTCAAGAACCTGCTCAAGCTGACGATCACCGGCTACGTGGTCTACGGCGCGGTGCGCGACTCGATGGGGATGATCGTCGCGGCGGTGAACGGCACGCCGGAGCAGATGCTCGATCTGCTGGGGGAGCTCGTCTACCGCGTGGCGATGCGCGTGGGCCTCTGCCTCATGCTGTTCGGCATGTTCGACATCTGGTTCCAGCGCCGGAGCTACATGAAGGACATGATGATGACGAAGGAGGAGGTCAAAAAAGAATACAAGGAGTCCGAAGGCGACCCGCACCACAAGGCGAAGCGGAAGGAGCTCCACATGGAGATCCTCGAGGGCGCTCAGATGGAGGCGGTGAAGAGCGCGGACGTCATCGTCACCAACCCGGACCACGTCGCGGTGGCGATCAAGTATGACCGCGAGAAGGACGGCGCGCCCCGCGTCATCGCTCGCGGCATCGACGCCCGGGCGGAAAAGATCAAGGCGCTCGCGAAGGCCTCTGACGTCGCGATGATGCGCAACGTGCCGCTCGCGCACGCGCTGCTGCGAGTGGAAGTGGGCGAGGAGATCCCGGAGGCGCTCTACGACGCCGTCGCCGAGGTCCTGAACTTCGTCTATCAGCTCAAGGCCCCCAACGCCGCCTGACGGGCTCGGGCAGCCGGGCTCGGGCAGCCGGGCTCGGGCAGCCGGGCTCGGCCAGACGGGCTCGGCCAGCCGGGCTCGGCCAGCCGGCTCGGGCAGCCGGGTTCGGGCTCATGCCTGGCTGCTGTCCAGGGTGACGGAGGTGGCCGGGCTGACGCCTTCGGTGCACACCTTCGACGCCGGGCAATCCACCGTCCTATAGTCCGGCCCCGGAAATGGCGGACGAGTCCGACATCGCGATTGCGATCAAGTACGACAAGGACAAGGACGCCGCTCCGAAGGTCGTCGCGAAGGGGATGCGGCTGAAAGCCGAGCAGATCCGCGAGATCGCCAAGCAGTACAACGTTCCGGTGATGAAGAACGTGGGCCTCGCGAACGCGCTCTACCGGGTGGACGTGGGCGAGGAGATCCCCGAAGACCTCTATGACGCGGTGGCCGAAGTGCTGAACTTCGTCTACGCGCTGCAGCAGGAACAACAGGGCAAGAAGGGGAAGTAAGCGATGGCTCCGAAGATCAACAACCCGCCTCCCTCACCGATGTGGCCGTGGGGCAGCCAGTCTCAGGTCAACAACAAGCTCGTCAGCCGCACGCAGCTCGTCGACAAGACCGATCGCAAGAAGAAGAAGAAGGGCGATCCGAAGAACCCCGCGCTGCCCTCCGCCGCGCTCCTGGACTTCATTGGCCCCGCGCACTCCGCGGACGAGCTCCGGCTGCCCGAGCCTCCGATGCCCGAAGGCCACGACGCGGACCTGGAGAACTACACCGACCGGCAGTTCCTCGCCGAGGCCAGAGAGCTGGCCGAGCCTGAGTCCCGCGCCGCGCTCACCCGCAACCTCGCCCGCATCAACGCGCCGCCTGATCGCATGGAGCGGCTCAAGGCGCTGCTCTCCCGCGAGGCTTCGATGCTCACGCTGATCGGGAAAGTTTCCGAGGACGTGGATGAGATCCAGCGGAAGATTCGCGAAGAGCAGAAGGAAGGGAAGTACTAGTGGCTGAGCCGCAGAATGATCAGAAGCAGCTGCAGCAGCTCCAGAAGTGGGCCGAGGGCAAGGCCACGCTCAAGGACGTGCGCGGCTACACCGACGAGCAGCTCTATTCGATCGCTCGCGCGGCCTACAATTTCTACTACCAGGGCAAGCTCGAGCAGGCGCGGACGCTCTTTCAGGGCCTCTATGCTGTAAATCCCCTGAACAGCTACTTCGCGAAGGCGCTGGGCGTGGTCGAGTTTGCCGCGGGAAATTCGGCGGGCGCGATCAGCGCTTACGACGTCGCGATCAAGCTTTCCCCTGAAGATGCGGGCGCTTACGTCGGCCGGGCGGAGATCAAGCTCGCGATGGGGCAAAAGACCGAGGCGATCGCTGATCTGCGCAAGGCTTCGCAAAGCGTCGTTACAGGCGATCCGCTGGAAGCCAAGGTTTCCGCGATGTTGCAGGCGTTGAATCGCCGGTAGAAATAGGACGCAACTGATCCAGGCGAGCCTGCGATAACCTATTCAAACGCTCGGGAATGGTTCTCGGGCAGAAGTTCAAACCCCCGCAGCACCGAAGGAGTCCACCATGTCGTTCCTCTCTACGATTCTGAAGGGCGCGTCCAACCCGTTCATCCGCCAGATCGCCTCGGGCGTTGCCGGCGCCATCAAGGGCCAGAAGGGCGCGGACGTCGTCAACCGCGGCTTCACCCTCTTCGATCAGCTCAAGTCCGCGTTCGAGCAGTTCAAGAACCCGTCCAAGGCTGGCTCCACCAAGACCCCGTCGAGCCTCAAGGATCCTCGCCAGATGATCGGCGCCTCCAAGAGCGCGTCCACGTCGTCCGGCGGCGCGGTTGGCAGCAGCAAGTCGGCGTCCACCGCCTCGGGCGGCGGCTCGACGGTGAACGAGCTCATCAACGGCAGCGGCATCAACAGCGGCTTCGGCATCACGCCGGAGCAGAAGGCGATGCTGGACAGCTCGGGCCTCCCGGAGTCTGACCCGGCGTACAAGTCGAACAAGCTCCAGATGATGATGTCGAACTACACGAACGCCGTGCAGACGCTCTCCAACATCTCCAAGATGCTGAGCGACATGCAGAAGGGCATCATCCAGAACATCCGCTCGTAGACAGGTCCGGAGCGGAAGGCTACAAAGCGGGCACTCGCGAACACTGCGAGTGCCCGTTTTCATTTTCGGTTGGTCCAACTTTCGCGGAGAGCTGATCACCACATGGCGAATAACGAGAAGAGCGCCTCGCAGGGCAGCGCCAAGCTCCAGGATGTCATCGACCGCAGCAAGCAGACCGCTTCGCTGCACACGCCCGAGCGGGTGGACAAGTACCTGCGCGGCGAGATGACGCTGGCGGAGCTGAACGGGATCAGCGGCCCGGAGATGCTCGAGATGGCCGTGGTGGCCTTCCAGATGTACGAGCAGGGCAAGTACGAAGAGGCGAAGGTCATCTTCCAGGGGCTCGCGTCGCTCGAGCCGCGCGAGGCGTACTTCGCGACGGCGCTGGGCGCGGTGCACCTCGCGCAGGAGAACCTGGACGACGCTGAGCGCTACTTCAACGTCGCGATCACGCTGAACCCGCAGGAGCTGTCCTCGTACGTGAACCGCGGCGAGGTTTACCTGCGCAAGGGCAAGATCATCGAGGCGGCCGAGGACTTCAAGAAGGTGCTCGAGCTGGACCCGGAGCAGAAGGATCCGCTCACCGCCCGCGCGCGCGTGCTGGCGATGGCGGCGTACGAGACGATGAAGGCGGCGAAGGAAGAGCTCGACGCGAACGGGAAGATCGACTTCGGCAACCAGCCCTCGTCCACGGAGAAGAAGGCCCCGGCGAAGAACACGGCGAAGGCACCTGCCAAGCCGCCCGCGAAGAGCGCGGCGAAGAAGAAGTAGCCGGGCCGTTTCGGCAAGCCCAGGAGTGAGCTCCGAGCGCCATGGCTGACACGCCGAGGCCCTTCAAGAAGATGGCTGGGCGGGTGGAGGTGCACTACTTCCCCAAGCGCCCCGCTCGCCGGAAGGGCACCGCGGAGCTGCAGGTCGAGACCCGCTCTCTGACCATCCCCGAGTTCCTTCAGGCCGAAGGCGAGCCCGAGCGCACGAAGACGCCGCTCGTCGTGGAGGTCGTGGACGACGTCGCGGGCGATTCTGCGGGCAGGAAGAAGAAGGGCGGTAAGCGGCGCAACTCCGGCTCGCAGCGGCGCCGCACCACCGGCGAGATCACGCTCGAGACGGACGCGCCGGCACCGAAAGCATTGGAAGTCCTCGCCGCGAAGAGCCCGCTCCAGATCTTGCGCGGGCTGTCCCGGCGGCAGCTCACCGAGGTCGCGGTGGAGGGACACCTGCTCTTCGAGAACGGCGATCTCGAACGGGCGCGGAAGATCTTCGAGCTGCTCGTATCGCTCGAGCCCGAGGAGTCGTTCCCGTACACGATGCTGGGCACGATCTACCTCGCGGTGAGCGAGCAGGAGCGCGCGCTCGCGCTGTTCGAGGCGGCGTTGGGGGTGGACAAGAAGGATCTCGCGGCGCGGGTGTACCGGGGGGAGATCCGGCTGCACCGCGGCCGTCACAAGCTCGCGATGGACGATCTGCAGCGGGCGCTGGATGAGGGCGACGCGCAGGATCCGTTCGTGGACCGGGCGAAGCGGCTGATGAAGATCGCGAAGCAGGCGGCGGCGAAGGGCCGCTGAGTGGCTGCCGGAGGTGCGCTCGCGGGGGGTCCGCTTCGCGGAGTCATCGCACCTTTCGCGAGCCGGATCTTCGTGAGGAGCGAGCAGGCGAGCAGCTGAGCAGTCCGCTACCGCGCGCAGATGGGGCGGGCTAGGCTCCGGGCTTCTGATGCAACAGAGCCCCAACTCGTTCATCTCCAAGTACTCGGACATCGTCCTCGCGGTGGTGGTGATCTCGATCGTCGGCATGATGATCGTGCCGCTTCCGACGCCGCTCATGGACGTGCTGCTGACGACGAACATCAGCCTGTCCGTGATCCTCCTGCTGATCAGCTTGTACGTGCCGCACGCGCTCAAGCTGTCGTCGTTCCCGACGATCCTGCTGATCACGACGATGTTCCGGCTGGCGCTGACGGTCTCCACGACGCGTCTGATCCTGCTCACCGGTAACCCCGGCGAGGTCGTCACCGCGTTCGGTCAGTTCGTGGTGCGAGGCAACTTCGTCGTCGGCGCGGTCATCTTCCTCATCCTGGTGATTGTGAACTTCATCGTGATCAGCAAGGGCTCGGAGCGCGTCGCGGAAGTGGCCGCGCGCTTCACCCTCGACGCGATGCCCGGAAAGCAGATGTCGATCGACGCGGACATGCGCGCCGGTTCCATCGACATGGAAGAGGGCAAGCGGCGGCGCCGCGACCTCGAACGCGAGTCCACGCTCTTCGGCGCGATGGACGGCGCGATGAAGTTCGTGAAGGGCGACGCGATCGCCGGAATCATCATCACCGCGATCAACATCGTGGGCGGCCTGATCATCGGCGTGATGCAGCGCGGGCTCACCGTGGGCGACGCGGCGAAGAAGTACACGCTGCTCACCATCGGTGACGGCCTGGTCGCGATGATCCCCGCGATCCTCATCTCCACCTGCGCCGGCATCATCGTGACGCGCGTCGGCGGCGAAGAAGAGGGCGCGCACCTCGGCAAGGATTTGGGCAGCCAGCTCACCGCGTACCCGAAGGCGATCGCGATCGCCGGGGCGATGCTCGGCGTGCTCGCGATCATCCCGGGTCTGCCGACGGTGCCGTTCCTGATCATGGGCGCGGCGGCAGGCGGCGGCGCGTTCATCATGATCCGCAAGCAGAACGCCGCGCAGCTCGCCGAGGAGACCGGGGCGCTGCCCGCAGGCGAAGAGGGCGACGTGCCCGCCGCGATGGAGCCCGCGCCCAAAGAGCCGGTCAATCCGGACAGCGAGCTCTTCATCCCGATGGTGACCCCGATCGTCCTCGAGGTCTCGGACGCGCTGGTCTCCTTCGTGGACAGCCGGCAGGACGGCGGCAAGTTCCTCTTCGAGCTGGTGCCGTTCATGCGCGACGGGTTGTTCGTCGAGCTGGGCGTGCGGTTCCCGGGCGTGCGCGCTCGCGGAAATCCGGGCCTGCCTCCGGGCGCGTACCAGATTCAGATCAACGAAGTGCCGGTGGTGACCGGTCAGGCGACGCTGGGCCACATCCTGGTGAACGACACCGTGGACCGGCTCAAGCTGATGAACGTTCAGGGCTTCGAGGCGGTGAACCCGGCGACGCGTCAGCCCGCGGCGTGGGTGCCCGAGGCGAACAAGGAGATGCTGGAGTCCGCCGGTCTCACGACGTGGGACGTGCCGGGCTACATCATCCTCCACCTCGCGGCCGTGCTGCGGCGCCACGCGCGCGAGTTCGTCGGCGTGCAGGAGACGCAGGCGATGCTGGACCAGCTGGAGAAGGCGTTCCCGGCGGTCGTGAAGGAAGTCGTTCCGAAGGTCGTGAGCGTGCTGAAGCTCACCGACATCCTCCAGCGGCTCGTGGAGGAGGAGATCTCCATTAGAGATCTGCGCGGGATCCTTCAGGCGCTGGCGGAGTACGGGCAGGTGGAAGCGGACAACGTGATGCTCACCGAGCACGTCCGCGCCTCGCAGAAGCGCTACGTGAGCCACAAGTACGCGCGCGGGACGAACACGCTGGTCGTGTACCTGCTGGATCCGCAGATCGAGGAGGCGATTCGATCGTCGATCAAGCGGACGTCCGCCGGTACGCACCTCGCGCTCGAGCCGGACATCGCGCAGGAGATCGTGCAGGCGGTGAAGAACGAGTGCGGCCACCTGCCGCCCACCGCGCAGCGCCCGGTCATCCTCACCGCGATGGACATCCGTCGCTACGTGCGGAAGCTGCTCGAGTACGAGTTCAACCCGCCGTTCAGCGTGGTGAGCTACCAGGAGCTGTCGCCGGATCTGAACATCCAGCCGGTGGCGCGCATCTCCACGAGGTAGCCGTGAGTCCGCGCGCGGCTTTCGGAATCGGCTGGCTGCTCGGACTGTGCGTGTTGTCCTGCGTGACGAGCAGCCCGGTGGGCGCCGCGGATCCCGTGAGCGCGATCGTCCTCGCTGGAGCGGTGGGTGCCGTGCGCGTCCAGCAGGGGGACTGCTTCACCGTCTGTCCTGTCGGCACGACGTGCAATCAGAAGACGGGCATGTGCGACACGCTGCCGTGCCACGGGCAGTGCAGGCCGGAAGAGCGGTGTGACGAGGCCGGGCTGATTCCGCATTGCGTGGCGGACTCGTCCCGAATCTTCCTGAGCAGCAACGCGGATGGCGGGTTTCCCGGGAC
>JBJMQN010000365.1:0-5781 GCA_045802665.1 Myxococcaceae bacterium
AGCGCGGACGCTCTCCCGTGCGTGGCCGATCACCCGCGCGTGGCCGATCACCCGTGCGCGGCCGATCTCCTGTGCGAGGACGATCACCGGTGCGCGGACGATCACCGGTGCGCGGACGATCACCCGAGCGGGGACGATCGCCGCCGCGGTCATCGCGCTTCGGACGTTCGTCGCGGCCGTAGCGTGGACGATCACCTCGAGGAGGACCGCGTCGTTCGTCGCGCCCGCCGCCGCCCTCTCGCCTGCCGCCGCCGCTTCCGCCTCTTCCCCTCGGCACAAAAACCTCTTTCGCTTTTGAAAAGTTGCTACTCGACGCTGACGGGAACCGAGAGCGTCTTCTGCTGACGGGCGCAGATCTTGTCGGTGCAGATGAAGAACGTGGCCTTCACGTCCACCGAACCGCTGCCCGCCTTCTCGCCGGTGAAGGGGACCTCGAAGCGCGGCGCGACGTAGCTCTGGCCTTCGGCCTTCTTCGCCACCGAGTCCTCGCGGCTGAGCTTCGCCTTCTCCACCTTGAGGTTCTTCCCGGTGAGCTCGATCTTGAGCGGCGCCTCGTCCGAGACGTGCGCGCCGGACTTCGGGGTGATGGAGAGCACCAGCGTCCCCTTCCCGCCCGACTTCACCGACGCCGTGGTGCCCTGCGAGGAGAGGTCGTACAGGTTCTTCACGTCCTCTTCCTGCGCGAACGCAAACGCGGAGGTGACGAGGATCGCAACGCCAACCAGCCGTGCACTCAGGTTCATCGGTGACATTCTCCCAGTGGACGCCTCTATAGCGCCTTTGCCTTACGACGGACGGGAGAAGTGGTCTCGCTCTTCAAATGGGGACGTGCGCCGGTGTGGGTTTTTCGAGCGCCGAGCAGGATCTCCGCGCGTTCGATGATCTTCCCCGCGATGTCCACGCCGGTGGCCTCCTCCATGTCGGTGATGCCGGGCGAGCTGTTCACCTCGAAGACCTTCGGCTGACCTTTCACATCCAGCAGATCCACCGCGCAGACCTCCAGCCCCACGAGCTTCGCGGTCCGCACGGCCGCCTCGCGCATCGCGGAGGTGAGCTCCAGCTTCTCCAGCAACGCGCCGCGGGTGAGCGTCTTGCTCATCCGTCCCACGCGAGGCTTTCTGATGACGGCTGCGACCGCGTCTCCGCCCACGACGAACACGCGCACGTCGTGCGACGTCTTCCGCACGTACTGCTGCACGATGAGGTTGTGGCCGAGTCCTAAGATCGCCTCGAGCGCCGCCTCCAGCGACTGCAGCGACTCGCACACCATCACGCCCAGCTTCTCCTGCCCCTGGAGGATCTTCACCAGCACCGGCACGCCGCCGACGAGGCTGACCATCTCTTTCAAGTCGGACGCCTCGCGCGCCATCACGGTCGCGGGGATGTCGATGCCGTTCGCCGAGAGCAATTGCAGCGAGCGCATCTTGTTGCGCGCCTGAGCAATCGCCTCGGCGTTGTTCATCAGCACGGTGCCGCGGAGGGCGAACTGGTTCACCACCGCGAGGCCGTAGTTCGAGATGGACGGCGCGATCCGCGGGATGACGAGATCGCACGGGGCGATCTTCTTGCGCTGGTAGTAGAGGTTCGCGCTGCGCCCGTCGAGGTGCATCTCGACCTTGACGGGATTGAGCACCCGGCAGTGATGGCCTCGCTCGCGCGCGGCGTCCACCAGCCGTTTGGTGGAGGGAATCGAAGCGGAGCGCGAGAGGATCGTGAGGCGCATGACGGGGTCGCGGGTTGTACGCGCGGGTCCGAACGCGCTCAACACAAACGGCGCGAGGCACCTCGAAGCGTCCGCGAGCCGATTTTTCGGACCGTGCGCGCTGATGCGCCAATCATGTAACGGCCGTTTTCGAGCCGACAGAACGCTGGCACCTAAGCCGCGAAGATCACTGCGCCAGAGTGGAAAAGTTCTCCCACCCTCTACGACCTCTGCGCACGTTTACCGGGTCTAAGCCCTTGATAAACAACAGGAAAAGTAACCGCGGCCGCTTGCTCGCTGGTGGGCAGTTGTGCATCATGCGCGCCCTTTGTAAGGCCGGACCCTCCCTCCAGGGGCACACGTGAATCGCACTCAATTACTCTGCTCGTTCCTCGTGGCCGCAACGGCTGCCGCGATCATCTCTGCCTGCGGCGCGGGCGGTGACTCTTCCATCGGCGGCGGCAACGGAGGCGGCGGCGGTACGGCTGCCGGCGGCGGAACGGGTGGTGGAGTTGGCGGTGGTGCGGGCGGCGGCGTCGGCAACTGCACGCCGACGACTGAGCTCTGCGACGGTGAGGACAACAACTGCAACGGCCAGGTCGACGAAGGCTTCGATCTCGACGGCGATGGCTACGTGTCGTGCGGCTCGTCGATGGACTGCAACGACAACGATCCGGCCATCAACCCGGGCGCGACGGAAGTGGCGGACGGCAAGGACAACGACTGCAACGGGAAGATCGACGACCACATCGCCGGGCTCGATTACGACAAGGACGGGACGCCGTTTCCGCAGGACTGCAACGACGATGAGCCGCTCGTGGGGCCGAACGCGATCGAAGTGACCACGCTGCCTGACGGCGGCGCGGAAGGCGTGGACAACAACTGCAACGGGCAGGTCGATGAAGTGACGCCGCCCTGCGAGCCGAACGCGTCGAGCACTGCGGCGACGGACTATCTGAAGGCGATGGAGCTCTGCACTCCGGTCCAGAGCGCAACCTTCAGCAGCGGCAATTCAGCGGCCCGAAACATCCGGCCGTCGTTCGGCGCGAGCACGACTCCGTGGAAGCCCAAGGCGGGCACCGAGTTCATCATGATGTCGAGCGGAAACGCGTGGGACAACGTCCTCGCCGCGCCCCTCGGGAACTCGACGTACGACGCGCAGCCAGGCACGAGCTTCGGCACCGGCAGCGATCCGTTTGACGTCACCGACTTGAAGGTCGTGATGAAGGTTCCGCAGAACGCGAAGAGCTTCTCGTTCGACTTCGCGTTCTTCTCCGCTGAATTCCCCGAGTACGTGGGGGGCGGCGTGAACGACAAGTTCCAGGCGAACCTGATCTCCAAGGGGCTGCCTTCGACGTACAACACCGCCACCTGCGCTGACGGTTCAACCGGCTGCCGCAGCGGCAACATCTCCTTCGACGGCACGGGCAAGCCCATCTCCGTCGACAACAACTACTTCATCGTTTGTAAGAAAGAGACGAGCGGCAGCTACGTCAGCGTGACGAGCAAGTGCACTCACCCGATCACGGAGCTGAACGGCACCGGCCTCGAGCGGACGGTGTCGAACAGCCTCTACACGGGCCCCATGGGCGGCGGCACCGGCTGGCTGAGCACGAAGGCCGGCGTGGTCCCCGGCGAGACCATCGAGCTGCACTTCAAGATCTTCGACTCCGGCGACAACATCTACGACTCGTCGGTGCTGATCGACAACTTCAAGTGGTACGGCGAAGCGGTTTCCGCGCCGAGCACCGCGCCGGTCAACTAGCGCTTCATCGATCACGCAGTCTCCGAGGCGGCCTGCGATCTTCGCGGCCGCCTCTTTCCTTTGTCGGCTACGGTGTCCGCCGCCGATGGACCTGGTCGCGCCCGATCGAAGCACTCGCCTCGCGCTGCTGACCTGCGGGATCTGCCTCTGCCTCGGTGCGGCGCTGCGGCTCAGCTTCCCCGACGACATCGAATACAAGGCAGACGAACGGTTCATGTTCGAGGCCGCGCAGCACGTCGGCCGCACGGAGCCGTGGCCGACGGTAGGCATGCCTTCAGGCGCATCGCTTCGGAATCCGCCGCTCTCGATCTGGGCGTTCGTCGTGCTTGCTCGCGTAGTTCACGCGGACACGCCGCCCGAGCTCGCGCGCGTCGTCGCCGTGTTGAACTTGTTCGCGCTCATCGCCTTCGCGCTCTTCGCCTGGTTCCGGCTGGAGTCGGAATGGCGCGCGCCGTGGCTCTTCGCTCTGGGCCTGCTCGCGGTGAATCCGGCGGCCGTGCAGCTCGAGCGGAAGATCTGGGCGCAGTGCCTGCTCCCTCCGCTGGTGGCCGCGACGCTCTGGGCATGGTCGTCGCGGAGGCGCTGGGCCGGCGCGATCGGCTGGGGGTTCGTGGGCGCACTGCTCGGGCAGATCCACATGAGCGGGTTCTTCTTCGCCCCTGCCCTGCTGATCTGGACCTGGCTCTTCGATCCACTTCGCAAAGGAGTGAAGTGGGCCGGCTGGTTCGCAGGTTCCGTGCTCGGCGCGATCCCGCTCTTGCCGTGGTTGAGCGCGATTGGCCGGGGAGAGTCCGGAGGCGCCTCGGGCTTTCATCCATTGGAGGCGCTGTTCTTCCGGTTCTACCTGTACGCGTTCGCAGATCCGTTCGGCGTGCTGATCCGGCAGTCGCTCGGGAGAGAGAGCTTTGCGGAGTTCATCCGGCGCCCGTGGGTGGCGGTCGCGTTCGGAGGTGCCGTGCTCGCGCTGATTGTGGCGGCGGGGCTCGGAATCCAGTGGCTCTGGCAGCAGAGGCGAGCGATGCGGGAGAAGCTTCGATCTGAAGGAAGTCTCCTGATGGGGGCGGTGATGCTCGGGTACGGCGTCCTGCTCTCAGCGTCCACGCTTCGCATCTTTCGGCATTACCTCATCATCGCGTTGCCGCTGCCATTCGTGCTCGCCAGCTCCGTGCTGCTTCTTCGGCGCTGGGGCCGGTGGGCGCTGCTTGCGCTCATCGCGTGTGAGCTCACGCTCTCGGTGTCTTTTTTGCTCTTCATCTACGACCGCGGCGGCGCGCCGGATGGCGACTACGGGGTGAGCTACGCCCGGCAGAAATGAAAACGCCCGAGCGATGAGGCCCGGGCGCTTCTCTTCGATGCTGCCAGCGAGCGACTACAGCGACTCGATGATGCCGAACTCCACGTTCACCGGCTTGTCCGGCGTGGCGTTCTGAATCTGCGTGCAGACGGAGCCAGTCTTGACGAAGGTCACTTTGTTCAGCGTCTCGTCGTAGGTCCAGGTGTCCGGACCGGACTGAACCGTGTTGCCGTTGATCGATACGGTCAGCAGCTCAGGTTTCGACGGCTTCGAATCGAGGTTGTAAACGCACGGGTCGGTGCCGATGAGCTTCGTGATCGCCTGAAGAGCGGCGACGAGCGCCGCGCCGTCTGCGGCCTTGTAGAACTTGATGCCGCAGACGTGGGTCTGCGCGTC
Organism: Myxococcaceae bacterium; assembly: GCA_045802665.1. GTDB lineage: Bacteria > Myxococcota > Myxococcia > Myxococcales > Myxococcaceae > JBJMQN01. The sequence continues at coordinate 5,158 of JBJMQN010000365.1, forward strand.
GCAGGTATCACCCGCTCCACAAAGCGCGGCGTCAGGTTGGTTGGTGGTTGGATCGATGCACGTACGGGCGAACCCGCCCGCGAGCGCCATGTTGTTGAGCGGCCCGGCGGCGAGGCCGGTGCCGGTGTCCGCGCCGAAGCCGACCACGATGGTGCGGATACCCTGGCTTTTGAGGGTGGTGATCCGGTTCACCGTGGCGACGTCATCGAGGCAGTTCTGGTTCTTGGCGGTGTTGCAGGGCGGCGCGCCGTTCGCGGTGTTCACACAGGTGCAGGTCGCGTCGTTGAGCGACTCGTTGCAGTTCGGAAGACCGTCGGTGAGCAGCAGGATGAGGTCATCGCGGTTCGGATCGTTCAGGGTCGTGGCATTGCCAACGACGCGCAGGGTGGCCTCGGTCGGAGTACCGCCGCCGGCCTGGATGCCCTTGATGTACTGGTTGATCTGATCGGCCTGCGCCTTCAGCGACGCGTCATCGTCTGCCTGAACGATGTTCAGGTTCGGGCTCGCGATGATGCTGCCGGTGCCGCACTGGGCCGTGGTCCCGAGCGCCGGGAGTACCGCCAGACCCATCCGAGCCGTCGTCGCACCGGGTCCGGTGAGGAACGTGTTCATCGCGGACTGCAT
>JBJMQN010000366.1:0-4804 GCA_045802665.1 Myxococcaceae bacterium
CCGACGCTGAAGGATCTCAGCGAGGCGCTCATCTCCGTGTTCGGCACCGACTACGGCGTCCACAGCCCGATCTGGATCTCGAGGTTCACGGACGCCGCCCGGCAGGCTGCGTCGTATCGGAAAGGTCGGGTGCTGCTCGCGGGCGACGCCGCGCACATTCACTACCCGGCGGGCGGACAGGGCCTCAGCCTCGGGCTGCAGGACGCGGTGAATCTCGGGTGGAAGCTCGCGCAGGTCGTGAAGCGGATCTCGCCCGAGAGCCTGCTCGACACCTATCAGGCCGAACGTCACCCTGTGTCCGCGCGAGCGATCCAGCACACCCTCGCAGCAGCAGCGGCGCGCCGTCCGGATGATCGCAGCAAGGCGCTCAACACCATGGTGGCTGACCTCCTCACGATGGACGGCCCTCGCAAGAAGGTCGCGGGCATGTTGTCCGGGCTCGATATCCACTACGCGCTTGGCGAGGGGCATCCGCTGCTCGGACGCCGCATGCCGGATCTCGATCTCGTCACCGCATCCGGCGCGCTGCGCGTCTACACGCTGCTGCATCGCGCTCGGCCGGCGCTGCTGAATCTGGGCGAGACCGGTGCGTTCAACCTTCGCGGATGGGCAGATCGCGTTCAGCTCGTCGACGCGCGCTACGACGGCAAGTGGGAGCTGCCCGTGCTCGGAGAGGTGACGGCTCCTTCTGCCGTGTTGATCCGGCCCGACGGCTACGTGGCGTGGGTGGGCGACAAGAACCAGACCGGGCTCGAGGCCGCGCTGACGACGTGGTTCGGAGCGCCGAACTAGGCATGTCCGCGCTCCGCTGGGTCGCGCTCACCGCGTGGGTCGCCTTCGCCGGCTACACGCTCTACTGCGCACGCACCGAGTCGTTCTTCGGATCGATCCGGAAGATCTGGGCGCTGCGCTGGGGCCGGCAGATGACCTTCGATCTCTACGCCGGGCTCCTCTTGTTCGGGGTGATCGTCTATCTCAACGAGGGGTCGCTGCTGCTTGCGCTCGCGTGGATCGTCCCGTCACTTGCTCTGGGCAACCTGGTCCCGCTTCTGTACTTCGTTCTTCGCTTCGATCTTCTGGCCGCGCACTTCGCCTGACGCTTCCACCATCCAGCGGAACGCAGAGATCGGCGCATCCAGCGCCGCGAGCTCCACGCGGATCTCCTCCGGCCGCGCGCCCAGTCTCGCCAGCAGCGCGCTCACTCCGGGCTGTTCGTACACAGCTCGAGAGAACGTGACCTCGCCCGCGTCCGCCCAGCCCTGCAGCTTTGCCGCGATGTTCACGGTGCCGCCGAAGTAGTCGATGTTGGTGTCGAGCTTCACCGCGATGCAGGGCCCTGTGTTCAAGGTGATCCGCACTCGCAGCGGCAGGTCCGTTCTGCCCTCGTAGAACCTTCGCTGAATGGCGACCGCCGCCTCCAACGCCGCGACCGGATCGCGGAACGCCGCCATCGTCGCATCGCCGATCGTCTTCACGATGACGCCGTGCTGCTTCTTCACCTCTTCGTAGATCTCTGTGAAGTGGCGCTTCACGTCCGCGAACGCACCGGGGTCACCTCGGGACGCGTACATGCGCGTGGAGCCCACGAGATCGGTGAACAAGATCGTCTGCTGCCCCACCGAGAGCTGAATGTCCGCCTGCAGGTACTCCTCGCTGAACAGGTCGCGGAACTCCTGGAAGCTGAACAGGGACGCCGGACGAAGCGCGTCGTCGGACCAGCGCCGCTCCTCCACGACGAACGTCACCGGCTCAGAGCGAGCGCTGGCGATCACGAACGTGGGCGAAGGGCCGGTGCGCGCTCGTTCGGGCGGCGCTTCGGCGCTCCACTGAACCTGCGCGGCTTCGGCTTCGGGTGAAACCTGGAGGGTGCCGTAGCGTTTTTCTCCCGCGACCCGGAGCCGGTACTCGCCAGGAGGCAGCCGGGTCTGGAGTTGCGCCGTGCCGCCGCGCACCTCGTGCTGCACATGGATGTGCGCTTTCTTCGCGGGCTCCGCGCTGCAGAAGAAGAGCTCCGGGACGTGGCGGATGGACGGGTGGATGTGAAAGGCGATCTCGATCGCGTTCTCCGCGTCGGTACCGAATTCGATCGCGCAGACGTCGCAGCGAGCGGTCTTCGGGATCTCGCCGAGCGTCGTCCTCTCTTCGCGGACGCCGCGGCAATGAGGACAGACCACGTCCCACGTCAGCTGCAAGAGCCCGGCGCGCGTCGCGTGGAGGAACGCCGCGAGCAGCGACTCCTCGTTGAGCGACCATCGGCGCGCGAGCGGCTTGACCTGAAGCTTGTGCACCTCCATGTCGTCGCCGGTCCGGACCAGCTCCACCAACCGATCGACACACGCGCGATCGACGCCGCGCTGATAGAGCGCCTCACGCAGTTGCCCCAACCGCGCCACCGCTTCTTCCGCGAGCGACGGCGCAGGCTGCGCAAGCGCCAGTTGCTGCATGGCGGCGGCGGCCTCGCGCCGCGTCTTCACGGTGCTTTCGAGCTCGGGCATCACCGCCGCAAAACTCTTTCCGACCTTGCCCATCCCCGTCTTGAGCAGCGCGCGCTGCCAGCGTCCGCGAGGCACCCAGCCGAAGTAGATGTAGAGCCGGGTCCGCAGCTCGCCGAGCGGCTCCAGCCAGAAGATCGCCCGGACCCAGTGCGCGATGCCGCGGCGGTACCGGCGGACGTTCATCAACTGCTTGTTCGCGATCCACGTCCACGGCAGCTCGTCCCACTCCTGCGCCATCCCGAGCACGCGGTTCTGACCGCGCAGCATGCCGTCCTTCTCTTCGAAATCCATCCGCGACAGCCCGAGCGCGCGGTTCACGCGAGAGGTGTCGGAGATGAGCGGCCAGAGCTCCTCGGGCGTCACCTCGAGATCGAAGTGCCAGAGAAACTCGAGGGGCGCCTGACCCGAAGACAGCATCTCCGTGGGCCAGGGATGAAGCGCGTGGACCTCTTCGATCGTTCGAACGGCGGGCGCGCTCATGAAGCTCCGAGAGGACGGCGGTACACCAACTGGTGAGTCCCGAGATGGCCTTCGCGAAAGCCACCTTCGCAATACGCGAGGTACCACTCCCACGATCGGAGGAAGACCTGTGGAAGGCCCAGCGCTTCGATCTCGGGGAGCGCGTTCATGAAGCGTTCGCGCCACGAGGCCAGCGTGCGCGGGTAGTGCGCGCTCAGATCTTCGGAGCCATCTGCTTCCAGGTCCGCTTCAGCAGAAGCTCGCGCGAGCGCGGAGAGCGACGGCAGGCAGCTGCCCGGGAAGATGTAACGCTTGATGTAGTCCTCCTGGCGCCGCGCGGCTTCGTACCTGCGCTCGCACAGCGTAATGGCCTGGAGCGCCATCCGCCCGCCGGGCTTGAGCAGCGAAGTGGCTTTGCGGAAGTACGGCCCGAGCCCGTGGGGTCCCACCGCTTCGATCATCTCCACTGACACCAGCTTGTCGTACTGCCCCTGCAGCTCGCGGTAGTCGGCGCCGAGCACGTGCACCCGGTCGGAGAGGCCCAGCGCCATGGCCTTCTGCATCGTGAAGGAGCGCTGCGCATCCGAGAGCGTGGTGGTGACGACGTGGCAGCCGTACTGCGAAGCCGCGCGCAGCGCGAGCGCACCCCAGCCGGTACCGATCTCCAGAAGGCGATCTCCAGGCTGCAGCTCCAGCTTGCCGAGGATGCGATCGATCTTCGCGAGTGACGCCTCCTCCAGCGTCGCGTCTTGCCGTTCGAACAGCGCGCAGGAGTAGGAGCGCGTCTCGTCCAGCCAGAGCGCGTAGAAGTCGTTGCTCAGATCGTAGTGCGCCTGCACGTCGCGCCGAGTGGTGGCCTTCGAGACGCCCGCGCGCTGCGTCCGCAACCTGTCGATCATCATCCGCCACGGCCGAGGCAGCCGTTGATCGAACGATTCGAGCGCCTCCACATTCCGCGCGAACAGCCTGACCACGCCGACCGGATCGTCGCTGTCCCACAGCCCGAGCGCGAACGCCTCTCCGCCGCCGCGCGCGCCCCACAGCATCGCGTATGCGTAGAAGCGAAGATCGTGAACGCGGATCCTGACGACGGGAAGATCGACGGCGGTACAGCCGAACGCGGCGGTGCCTTCAGCGTCGGTGAGGGTGAGGCTGCCGTGGCGAAGACGCTCGCAGAAGGTGAACACCGCGCGGCGCGCTGACAGCAGGGCCGCTCGCTCGACGCGAGGCCCCAGGACGCGCAACGCCTCGAGCAGCGCGGACGGCTCCGGCACGAGCAGGGCAGGCTGAACCGCGCGCGCCTCGGACGAAGTCGTCGCGGTTTGTGGGAACGCCTGAACGCTCACGACCGGCCCCCGCGCGGATGCGGGTGAAACGGCGCGCCCTTGAGCGCCAATCGGAGCGCGTTCCAGTAGATGCCCGCGGAGACCTGCAACGTCATCAGCGGATAGCGCACGAGCGCGCGGGTCAGGCTTCGATGGCCGAGCTCGCGCCTTCGCAGTCCGAGCGTCGCGTCGAACAACCTGTCTCCCTCCTGATCGCAGCTCATGTGAATGGCCAGCACGGAACCGGGGACGCCGAAGCGCCAAGTGTAGTCCATGGCCATGGGAAGAAAGGGCGAGACGTGAAAGCCCTTCTTGAAGCGGTACTGCAGCGTCGCCGAGTCGGACTCCGGGCGGGTGAGGACGTAGCGGTGGCGCTCATCCCAGGGCGTGTTGTGGACCTCGGCGACGATGGCCGCGAGGCGCTCTCCATCCGGTTCGAAGCAGTAGAAGACGGAGATCGGATTGAAGACGTAGCCGAAGTAGCGAAGGTGCGTGAGCAGCCGGATGGGCCCCCTGGGGCGAGCG
>JBJMQN010000367.1:0-3174 GCA_045802665.1 Myxococcaceae bacterium
GCAGGCTCAGATCACCCGTGAGCGTCGTCACGATGAAGACCTGATCCACGTTCGCGACGATCGGTTGAACGATCGCGTTGTCCGGATCCTTGCGCGAGATGAACGTGCGCCTCGGCAGCACTTCTCCGAGCGAGCTCTCTCCTTGCGCATGAATCGATCCGAGCACCACCCAGTCCCCGACGATGGGCCGCAGCGCGGGATCGCGTTCGATCCGCTGACGAAGCTTCCCCGTAGGCCGCGCGAGCAGCGTCGCCTCCGTGGTCACGACGCGGAAGAGCCCCGCGTGCTCAGCGATGACCCGGCCGACGGTGGAACCTGCGCGTCCCGCCTTCGCGAGAGCGGCATCTTCGACGGAGGTCCACCCCCAGTCTGCGAGTGAGTTGGGCGACGCGCGGCTCAAAGAGCGCGGCAGACTGCCACAGCCCGGAGCAGGACAGAACGCGGAGCAGGAGAGCTGAACCCCGCAGGCAGGATGCCCCGCGTTCGACGTGAAGCCAGGCAGCCAGGCTCGCGGCGCGAGAGACGCCGGCGCCTGCCTCGGTTACAATTTCCGCTCGGAGATTCGAATCATGTGCGTGCGCGTGAATTGTCAGACCTGTGGGAAGCCAACCTGGGCCGGCTGCGGCCAGCACATCGAGCAGGCGCTCGCCGGGGTTCCGACCGACGCGCGATGCCAGTGCCCGCGCCAGGTCAAGCAGACGAAGTAGCGCGGCGCAGGTCTACTCGGCGGGCGCGGCGAAGTAGCTGCCTCGCAGGTCTGCTCCGCGGGCGCGTCGAAGTAGCTGCCTCCCAGGCCTACTCCCCGCGCGAGGCGAAGTAGTCGCCGGGCAGGTCCAGTGCTGGCGAGGCCGCGGCGCAGATCTACTCGCCCGGAGTATCCGCGCACTGCGCGTCCTGCAGATCCCGCCGCAGGTTCTGAATCTGCTGCCACCGTTTTTTCTTCTGTGACGGCGTGCCGACGCCCGCGCTCACGATCTCAGGATGCTCCGTGATTTCCGACGCGAGCTCGCAATGCCCAAGCGCGAGCTCGTACTTCGCCACGGCCAACGTGTTCGTGGGATTCCCCGGCTCCAGCGTCTCCACGGCCTTCGCGAACACGACGGCCTCTGGATAGTTGTTCGCTGTCGCTCTGAACCACGCGAGCTGACGGACCTCGTCGGCGGTGCCACCAGAGAGCGCGATCTGCTGAATCAGCTCTGCGTCGCTCTCGGCCTGCATCGGTGAGATTGCCTTGATCGCGAAGATCGCGAGGTAGACGCCGCAGCCTACGGCGATGAGGACGGGCTTCGCGGGCTTCAGCGGCGTCGGGCGAGGGTAACCGGGGTCCACGCCCGCGGCTTTCATCCGATCGTAGAGCTCGGGGTGCGTGAGGCCGCGCCTGCCGATGACCGCGGGGACGCGATTGGCGCGATAGAGCTTCTCCAGTGCGCGCGCGTAGGTCTCTTCGCCCTCTCGCGAGTGCTCTCCGGCGTGGTCCGCGTGCACCTCGAGGCGACGCCTGATCATTCGGCTCGTCCGGAGCGCGATGATCACGAACGCGAGCGCGCCCAGGCTGGAGAGGAGGCCGAACGGAATCGTGCCAGTGCCCAGCAGCACCAGCGGCGTGATCGCAACCAGCAACAACAGCCGCGTGGCAAGGAAGGAGCTCGATCGCCTCACGTGATCGAGCTCATGCGCCGCCACCGCCTCAATCTCCGCTTCGTTGAAGAGCTCGAGCGTGGAGTGCGTAAAAGCGATCACCCCGACACCGGGGAGCGCGAAGGCGTTCGCGGACGGGAACGGCACCGACAAGACTTCCCGAGCGCGCACGCCGGTCCGGACCTGTGCTGCCTCCACCGCTCTGCGAAGCCGTTCGTCGGCCGGGCCGGCAAGACCGGAGACCTTCAGGATCGCGTAGCCGATCCAGCTCGCGAAGAGGACCGAGCCGGCGGCCGCCGCGAAGCAGAGCCACGCCCACGGCGTTCCCGAGAGCAGAAGCCCCGCGCAGATGAACCCGCACAGCGGGACGAGCGTGAACCGCATCATCACGAACTGCGCGAGCGCGCCGCGAACCCCACCGGCGTCGATGCCTGGAGAACGCAGCGAACGCAGCTGGGGGCGCGCGACAAGGCCACAGAGGATCATCCCCAGAAAGCCGAAGGCGAGCCACTCGAAGAACTGCTGGCGGCCGAACAGCGTCTTCTCCGCCGCGTAGCGTGCCGCGCCGCCGACGATCGGGAGCAGCAGCGCGACGAGACCGGGCACCCGCGCGGCGATGCGGGCGCGGTGGACCAGCGCGGCTTTCTGATGCCACGGCTCGTCCGGTGCGGCGATCGCTTCACGGACCGGTTTGCGCGAAGTGGCCCAACCGGTGATCACGATGCAGGCGATGAAGCCCAGCCCCCACGGGACCACTGCGAGCTGCGTCGTGAGCGGAAGGAGCGCTCGGGCCTGGCTGAGGTGATCCATGCGGGGGCATCATCGCTGATGCGGATGGGGCGTGCGTGAGTCCGGCCAGGCCGGTGGTGGTGTGGTTAGCGGGCGAGCGGGCGGAGCGCGCTCCATGTGGTCGCCACTCGCTGACCTGCTCAGGCCTCGACAGGCTCGGCGTTCGGGGGTGACTCGCGGAGCCGAGTGGCCGTCTTCAACTTCGCTCTTTACGTCTTCGGCGTCACGACGCCCGCGGTCTTCACGTGAAGATCGCGCAGCTGCTTGTCGTCGACCTCTCCGGGCGCTCCGGTCATGTTGTCCGTCCCCTTCTGCGTCTTCGGGAAAGGGATCACGTCGCGCAGCGATTCGGCGGAGGTCAGCAGCATCGCGAGGCGGTCCATGCCGAGCGCGATTCCTCCGTGCGGCGGCGCTCCGAACTTGAGCGCATCCAGCAGGAAGCCGAACTTCTCTCTCGCCTGCTCCTCGTGGATGCCGAGCGCCTTGAAGACCTCGGACTGGATCTTCGGATCATGCAGACGGATGGAGCCGCCGCCGATCTCGAAGCCGTTGAGCACCACGTCGTACCGCCAGCACTTCACGCGGCCCGGATCGGAGCTCAGGTACTGAACGTCGTCGTCGTGCGGCCTCGTGAACGCGTGGTGCGCCGCCGCCCAGGTCTTGCTGTCTTCGTCGTACTCGAACAGCGGCGGGTTCACGACCCAGAGGAACTTCCACACGCCGCCCGAGCCGTACTCCGGAATCAGC
>JBJMQN010000368.1:0-4669 GCA_045802665.1 Myxococcaceae bacterium
GCTCCAGCTCGCGCAGCGCCCAGTCGAAGGATCCCGAAGGTCCGTGAACCTTCCGCAGCGCTTCGACCTCGGACCTGTACCTCGCCAGCGTCGCGGCTCTGCTCATTCTGCGGCCTCCCCGAAAAATCGTTTGAGCTCAAACGATAACCCGGCGATCCTCCGAACAGAAGTCCAGCAGGCTTCGGGGACGGCGCCGGGGAACCGGGTCGTGAACAGTTGATGCCGCAGACCGCACTCGCTCCATCGACCAGCGAACGTTCGAGTATTTCCGCGGCGATGGCTCCGTGCCGGAGAGGGCAGAAATGCCTACATCCCGGGACGCTATGTCTGTCGATGCCATGTCTGCCCGCGCGCGCGACGGGGAACGCGCGCCCTCGGACCCCGCCGAGGTCGAGGCGAGGCCCTCCGCAGTGAGCGTTGAGCGGCTGTTCGACGAGACGGCAGGCGCGCTGCTCGCGAGGCAGAAAACGCCGCTGTCCACCTACCGGATGCAGGTGCACAAGGGCTTCCCGCTCAAGGACGCGCACGCCCTGCTCGAGTACCTGGAGGCGCTGGGCATCAGCCACATCTACAGCTCGCCGCTGTTGAAGGCATTCCCCGGCAGCAACCACGGCTACGACGTCATCGACCACACGCAGCTGAACCCCGAGGTGGGCACCGAGGCGGAGTTCGACGCGTTCACCGACGAGCTGCAGCGCCGCGGCATCGGGCTCGTGCTGGATGTGGTGCCGAACCACATGGGCATCGAACGCCACAACAAGCTGTGGCTGGACGTGCTGGAGAACGGGCAGGCCTCGCCGTTCGCGAAGTTCTTCGACATCGACTGGAACCCGGTGAAGGAGGAGCTGAAGAACAAGGTCCTGCTCCCCATCCTCGGAGATCAGTACGGCGTCGTGCTGGAGAACGGCGAGCTCAAGCTCGAGTTCAAAGATGGCGCGTTCATCGTCCGGTACTGGGAGAGCTGCTTTCCAATCGCGCCGAGGCAGTACGCGAAGATCCTCTCGCTGGGGCTGGATGAGCTGGTGAAGCGGCTCGGCTCCATGGACGAGCACGTCATCGAGCTGCAGTCGATCCTCACCGCGATCTCACACCTGCCCACGCGGCTGGACGTCGATCCGGCGAAGGTCGTGGAGCGTGCGCGAGAGAAGGAAGTCATCAAGCGGCGGCTCGCGAACCTGTATCGCGCCAGCGAAGTGGTGCGTCAGTTCGTGGACCGCAACGTCGCCGAGTTCAACGGACGAAAGGGAGATGTCCGCAGCTTCGACAGGCTGGATGATCTGCTCACCAACTGCAGTTACCGGCTCGCGTTCTGGCGGGTGGCGGGCGAGGAGATCAATTACCGGCGGTTCTTCGACATCAACTCGCTCGCGGCGGTGCGGGTGGAGGATCGCGACGTCTTCGAAGAGGTCCACAAGCTGCCGCTCGAGTGGATCAAAGAGGGACGCATCCACGGGCTGCGGATCGATCACCCGGACGGCCTGTTCGATCCCACGGCGTACTTTCTGAACCTCCAGGAGAGCTACTTTCTTCAGGAGGCGAGGAAGCAGTTCGACCGGCGGCCCGAAGGCGAGTGGGCGCAATCGATGATCGCGCTCCGCGAGCTCTACCGAGCCAGGTTCACCGAAGATCCGACGCACCCGCTCTTCCGTTCGCTCTACCTGATCGTCGAGAAGATCCAGGGCGGCCGGGAGCGGATCCCCGAGGCGTGGGCGGTCCATGGGACCACCGGCTATCGCTTCGCGAACCTCACCACCGGGCTCTTCGTCCAGCGCGAGCACGAGCAGGAGCTCACCGAGACGTACGCGCGGTTCATCGGCCGGCTCTACGACTTCCATCACCTCGTCTACGAGAAGAAGAAGCTCATCCTCTCGGTGTCGATGGCCTCCGAGGTGAACGTGCTGGCGCGTGAGCTCAACCGGATCAGCGAGCTCGACCGGCGCAGCCGCGACTTCACGATGAACCTGCTCAAGCGGGCGCTCGTCGAGTTCATCGCGCTGTTCCCCGTCTACCGCACCTACGTGGACGGCTGGCGAGCGGAGGTCGATCAGCGCGACGTGCAGTACATCGAATGGACCATCGCGCGAGCGAAGGAGCACGACCCGACGACCAACGCGTCGATCTACGACTTCCTGAAAGACGTCCTCTTGCGCCGCTACCCCGAGCACCTCCCGGAGAAGAACCGCGAGCAGATGCTCCGCTTCGCGATGAAGGTGCAGCAGCTCACCGGGCCCGTGATGGCGAAGGGGCTCGAGGACACGGTGTTCTACATCTACAACCGGCTCACCTCGCTCAACGAGGTCGGCGGCGAGCCCGAGCGCTTCGGCAGCTCGGTGGAGCAGTTCCACCTTCGCAATCAGGAGCGCGCGGAGAAGTGGCCGGCGGCGCTGCTCGCGTCCACCACGCACGACACCAAGCGGAGCGAAGACGTGCGCGCTCGGCTCAACGTCATCTCCGAGGTGCCGGAGGACTGGAAGAAGGCGACGCGCGCGTGGGCGCGGACCAACAAGAAGTACAAGACGCGCGTGGGCGAACGGCTCTGCCCGGACAGCAACGACGAGTACCTGTTCTACCAGGCGCTCCTCGGCGCGTGGCCGATGGGCGAGCACCTCTCGGACGACGAGTTCGAGACCTTCCGCGCCCGGCTCCGCGACTACCTGGCGAAGGCGATCAAGGAGGCGAAGGTCCACACGAGCTGGACCAACCCGGATCCCGCCTACGACGAGGCGATGGCGAAGTTCATCGACCAGTCGCTCACGAGGAACGCGCCTTTCAAACACGGCGCCTTCACCTTCAAGCAGCTCATCGAGCACCCCGGGCAATTGAACGCGCTGGGACAGCTCCTGCTCAAGCTCGCCTCGCCGGGCGTGCCGGACTTCTACCAGGGCAACGAGCTGTGGGACCTGTCTCTGGTGGATCCGGACAACCGAAGGCCCGTTGACTACACCCTTAGACAACGGTTGCTCTCCGAGCTCGATGGCAAGGCCAGCAAGGACCGGCTCCAGCTCGCGGACGAGCTCTCCACGCACATGGCGGACGGACGGATCAAGCTCTACGTGACGGCGATGGGGCTGCGGCTGCGCAGATCAAACGAGGAGCTCTTCCGGCGCGGCGACTACCTCGCGCTGGATGTTCAGGGCGAGAAGGCGCGGCACCTGATCGCGTTCGCTCGGCGACACGAGGACGAGGCGATCGTGACCGTGGTCCCACGCTTCACCGTTCCTCTGCTCGCGCACGGCGGGCTTTCGGCTAGCTTGCGCGGCACGCACCTGGTGCTCCCCGAATCGTTCGGGTCCGCTCCGCTGCGCAACGTCTTCACCGGCGAGGAGCTTGCGCCGGAGCGGAAAGAAGCGGGCCTCACGATCGACGCGGGAGCGCTGCTCGAGCACTTCCCGGTCGCGTTGCTCTCGAGGAGAAACAGCAAGGTATGACAGCGAAGGTCTGGCCGGGACGCTGGTGGCCACAGGGCGCGACGTACGACGGCGACGGCGTGAACTTCGCCCTCTTCTCCGAGCACGGCACCAAAGTGGAGCTCTGTCTCTACGACCCCCATGACCCCAAACGCGAGGTTGGGCGCTACGTCCTGCCGGAGAAGACGAACCACGTCTTCCACGGCTACGTGCCGGGAATGAAGCCCGGGCTGCTCTACGGCTACCGCGTGCACGGACCGTATGAGCCCGCGAAGGGCCACCGCTTCAACCCCGCGAAGCTCGTCGTGGATCCGTACGCGAAGGCGATCGTCGGCGAGGTGGACTGGAAGTGGCCGGTGTTCGGCTACGTGCTCAAAGACAAGAAGGCTGACCTGTCGCGCGACGATCGCGACTCCGCGCCCGGTATGCCCAAGGGCGTCATCTTGAGCGACGAGTTCGACTGGGGAGACGAGCCGCGGCCGCACACCCCGTGGCACCGATCGGTCATCTACGAAGTGCACGTGAAGGGCTTCACCAAGCAGCACCCGGAGATTCCGCCGGAGCTGCGCGGCACCTACGCCGGCATGGCGCACCCGGCGGCGATCTCTCATCTGAAGAGGTTGGGCGTCACCGCGGTGGAGCTGCTCCCCATTCACGAGGCGACCGAAGAGTCGTTCCTGATCGACAAGGGGCTCACCAACTACTGGGGCTACTCGACGCTGAACTACTTCTCGCCCGAGCAGCGCTACTCCTCGAAGGGCCACACCGGCGGACAGGTGCAGGACTTCAAGGAGATGGTGCGCGCGCTGCACCGGGAGGGCATCGAGGTGATCCTCGACGTCGTCTACAACCACACCAGCGAGGGCAATCACCTGGGGCCCACGCTGTCGCTCAAGGGCATCGACAACGCGAGCTACTACCGGCTGAAGGCGGACGATCCGCGCTACTACATGGACTTCACCGGCACCGGGAACAGCATGAACTTCAAGCACCCTCAGGTGCTGAAGCTCACGATGGACAGCCTCCGCTACGGGGTGGAGCAGTGCCACGTGGACGGGTTCCGGTTCGACCTCGGCTCGCTGCTCGGACGCGACCTGCAGGGCAACGTCCAGCAGCAGAGCGAGCTGCTCGACCGGATCACCGCGCTCGCCGCCGAGCACGACGTGCGGCTGATCGCCGAGCCGTGGGACCTCACCTCGTACCAGGTCGGCGACGCGTTCCCGGGACGCACGTGGGCGCAGTGGAACGGCCGGTTCCGCGAC
>JBJMQN010000369.1:0-21425 GCA_045802665.1 Myxococcaceae bacterium
CACCCGCGCCACGCGCTTGAGCCGCAGGTCCGCGAGGCGGAGGGTCTCATCCAGAACGTCCTCCACGCGCACCGGCTCCAGCTCCGAATCGTCATTGCCGCCCGCGAAGCCACGCAGGTCGTTCACGATCTGGGCAATCTTCTCCAGGGCGCGATTCACTTGAGTCACGCGCTCGCGGGCCGCGTCCGTCATCCGTTCCGTCTTCAGAAAGTCGAGCTGCAGCATCCCGAGCTGCAGCGGATTCCGGATCTCGTGCGCCACGCCGGTCGCGAGCTGCCCCACCACCGCGAGCTTCTCGGCCTGCGCTCGCCGCCGTTCACTCCGAGCGAGCTGCGACTGCGCGTCCACCCGCTGCTGAAGCTCATTGGCCTCGGCCGCGCGAATTCTCCGGAACGCGATCGACGACTGAATGCTGACGATGGCGGAGGCCGAGAAGAGCAGCAGCCACACCGCCGCGGCCTCGAAGCTCGCGTGCTCATGGACCAGCAGCGCGGCGACGGACGCCAGAGATCCCATCACGCCCGCGGCCACCGCCTCGACGTCGTCCTGAAGCAGCGCCGCGATCGCTACCGGCACCGCGGGCGCCCACGCCCAGAGCACCGAATGCGTTCCGCCCAGCGTCGCGCAGATCGCGGTGTAATAGATGGAGGAGCTGCACGCGGCGATGGTGAGCAGCAGGCGGTAGGTGCGATCCGTCACCTCCACCAGGCGAACCGCGCAGAGAAAAATCGTCAGCGCCCACGCAACGCGCACCGCGAACGCCGCGAACGCGAACCGGCCGCCGTTGGTGAGCGCGTCCAGCACCGCGAACGAGGGGATCAACGCCGTGACGACGTAGATGGTGCGACGGCGTTCGAGTCGCGTTGCCTTTGAGACCGGGGCGGACACAGCGAACAGGCTCCCCCGAATTTGATCGCGTTGCGATATCCCGGATCCGCAATTCGTCAGAGGAGCGGCGCGTGGCATCCGACATCTGCCCCTGTGGGAGCGGCGAAAAGTACCGGCTGTGCTGCCGGCCATTTCACCGAGGAGAGAAGGAACCGCCCACGGTGGACAAACTGGTGCGCGCGCGGTTCTGCGCCTACGCGCTCAAGGAGATCGACTTTCTGTGGAAGACGCTCTCACCGGAGCACGCAGACAAAAAATCCGGCGACGAGCTCGAGGTGAAGCGCGTGCTGCGGAGAGGCGCCAACGCGCTCAACTTCGTGCGGCTGCAGCTCCTCGATGTGGATCAGCGCGAGCCGGGCGAGCTCTCCCGCGTGCTCTTCGTGGCGGAGATCTTCGAGAAGGGAAAGGATCACTCGCTCATCGAGGCGTCCAACTTCACCCACGACGGGACCGGCTGGCGCTACCTGAGCGGCGTCACGCGCGAGCTAAAGGGAATGAAGGACGTGGGCGCGCTGCGGCTCGACACGTTCAAGCTCTAGCCGAAGAAGACCTGCGCGATTTCGAAGAACTTCGGGTCTACCTGTTTGAGCGTCTTGGTGGCCTCGGCGAGCGGCACGCTGATGATCTCGTTCCCCTTCAGCGCCGCCATCTTTCCGAATTCGCCGTTCTTCACCATGTCCGCCGCGTGCACGCCAAAGCGCGTCGCGAGCACGCGATCGTGCGCCGTGGGAGTTCCGCCGCGCTGGATGTGGCCGAGCACCGAGACGCGCGTCTCGAAGCCCGTGCGCCGTTCGATCTCGTTGCCCACGATCTGACCCACGCCGCCCAGCCGCGGCCGCCCCGCCTCATCCAGCGCGCCCGAGGTCACCAGCGTCTCCGCTCCGTGCGGATCCGTCTTGATCTTCGTGCCTTCGGCGACGACCACGATGGAGAACGTGCGGCCCTGCGCGTGACGGCGCTGGAGGTGTTCGGCGACGCGCGAGAGATCCGCGGGGACCTCCGGAACGAGGATGACGTCCGCACCGCCCGCGACCCCCGAGTACGCGGCGATCCAGCCCACGTGCCGGCCCATCACCTCGCAGACGATGACGCGCTTGTGCGACTCCGCCGTCGAGTGGAGCCGGTCGATCGCATCCGTGGCGATCTGCACCGCGGTGTCGAAGCCGAACGTGTAGTCGGTGCCGTTGAGATCGTTGTCGATGGTCTTCGGCACGCCGACGATGTTGAGCCCCAGCGCAGCGAGCCGCGTGGATGCGGAGAGCGTGCCTTCGCCCCCGATGGCGATGATCGCGTGGATGCCGTTCTTCTCCACGTTGCGCATCACCTTCTCGATGCCGCCCTCGACCTTGAACGGGTTGATGCGCGAGGTGCCGAGGATGGTGCCGCCGCGGTGGAGGATGCCGGACGTCGTCTCACGCGTGAGCGGGAAGTGATCGTCTTCGAGGAGCCCTCGCCAGCCGTCGCGGATCCCCATCGCCTGGAATCCATGAACGGACGCCCGTCGCACCACGGCTCTGATCACCGCGTTCAGTCCGGGGGCATCGCCTCCACCTGTGAGGACCGCCACTTTCATGTGTGCTGGTTCTATGCACTCGCGGGCAGAGTTCACAGAAGCAAGTGAGCAAGCGTGTTTGCCAGCCTCCGATGTGCTCCGTGGACCCCGTTAGGCGCAAGCGAGCCGGACAGTCACACAAATTCTGGAATTGATCCGACAGCCGGTCGAATCGCCTTCCCACGGCGCTCGACGCGCGGCGGCGTGGCGGCGTAAGTGTCGGGGCAGACCGTTGGATCATAGGAGGCGTCATTGATGAGACGGATCGTGAGTGCGTTTGCGCTGTTCTTCCTCGTGGGTTGTGGGGTTCCGAAGGAGCAGCTCGATTCCAAGTCGCTGGAGGCGGAGAACTACAAGCGTCAGTACCAGGACGCAGCGGGCCGGGCGGCGGCGCAGGACAGCAAGATCGCCGAGCTGACGAAGAAGGTGGGCGAGCTGCAGGCCCAGCTCGATGACTCGTCGAAGCAGCGGCAGCAGATGGAGGACGCGCTCGGCCAGAGCGAGGCGAAGCAGCGCGATCTCGAAGGCAAGCTGAACGAGGCGAACGCGCTCAATCAGGAGCTCGCCGCGAACAGCAAGAAGCTGCAGGAGGCGAAGGAGGCGCTGGAGAAGAAGTCCTCCGAGTACGACGCGCTCGCCAAGAGCCTCAAAGAGGAAATCCAGAGCGGCAAGGTGGAGCTGTCCGAGCTGCGCGGCCGCATGACCGTGAAGATGAAGGACAAGATCCTCTTCAGCTCCGGCAGCACCAAGCTGAACAAGGAAGGCGTGGACGCGCTCAAGAAGGTCGCCGAAGCGCTGAAGGCCGTGCAGGGGAAGATCATCCGCGTCGAAGGCCACACCGACAACGTGCCGGTGGATCCGAAGGGGCCGTTCGCCTCGAACTGGGAGCTCTCCACCACGCGCAGCCTCGAGGTCGTGAAGCTGCTCTCTGACAACGGCGTGCCTTCGCCGATGTTGTCCGCGGTGGGCTACGGCGAGTTCCAGCCGATCGCCTCGAACAGCACGCCGAACGGCCGCAGCTTGAACCGCCGGATCGAGATCGTGCTCGCGCCTGCTGATCAGGCGCCGGGTGCGGTGAAGGGCGCGAACACCAAGACGACGTCGCGAGGTGCACCTTGAGAATCGCCGCCTTGATCCTCGGAGCGCTGTTGCTCGGATATGCCGCGAAGGACGCGCGCTATCCGACGGTGGACGTGCGCTACTACGAGACCTCCGAGGGCAAAGCGCATGAACGCTCCAGCGAGCAGCAGTCGCTGAACGCGGCGCTGATTCGCGGCTCGGCGCTTCAGTACAAGAAGGCCACTGAGCTCCTCAAGGCAGCGGAGACGCCCGAGGGCGGAAATCCGCAGCAGCTCATGCGCGCGGGCCGGACGCTGTCGAACGGAGACGGCGTGGTGCTGCTGGCGACCGTGCGCGGCGAGTCCTCTGGCGGCAGCGCCACGAAGCTCGCGGTGTTCCAGGTGGCGCTCAACTGCGACGCCGCCGCGTTCGACGGGCCGGGCGACTTGAAGAACTGCAACGGCTACGCGATGCGTGTTCCGAAGACGTGGCCCGCCGAGGTCTACGATCTTCAGAACGTCACCGTGTCGATCATCCCCGAAGGCGGAACGGCGCGAGGCCGCATGCACGGCAAGAGCGTCGACGGAAACTTCGGCGTCGAGCTGGACGGAGAGTTCTCCGCGAGCCTCGTCGAATACGCCGGCGGGCAGGTCGCGACCACCAACCCGTCACCCTGAGTCAGGGCGAAGGGCGACCCCGAGTGACGTGATGCAGGCCGAGCACGTCACTCGGCTCCCCATCGAGAGCTAACTGTGCCCCGCCCGGTCCTCTTCTCCGGCTTCGATCTCGTAGCGCCCGAGCTCCCCGCCGACGCGCGAATCCTGAACGCGCCGCCGCCGCTGGATCCGCTGGGCCAAGTCAAAGAATCCGCGAAGCGCGCTCTCGAAGCGCCGGTCAGTGGTGCCGCGCTCTCGCGAAGGGTCCACGCGCACTCGCGAGTCGCGGTCGTCGTCGACGATCTCTCCCTCCCCGTCCCGCCGCTGAACCACGACTGCCGCCGGGAGCTGCTCGAAGCGGTCCTCGACCTGCTCGCCGAAAAAGGCCTCACCTCGAAACGGGTGACGGTCCTGATCGCGAACGGACTCTCGCGGCAGTGGAGGATGAGCGAGCTCACGGACGCGCTCGGAATCCAGGTGACGGCTGCGTTCCCGCCCATCTGCCACGACGCGGAAGCGCAGCTGCAGCTCACGCGCATCGCCGATGAGCCCGAAGGCCCGATCGAGTTCAACCGCGCGCTCATCGACTGCGACCTCGTCGTCCACGTGAACCTCGTGACGACGCCGCTGCACGCGGGCCTCTATCCAATCGCGGCCGGCGCGACGAGCTATCGAACGCAGCGGATGCTGAACCATCCCTCGCACTTCGAAGAGCACGCGCCACTGCAACCCGGGAGCAGCTTCCACCGAGCCCACGAACGCGTCACCGCCGCGCTGCAGAAGCGGGTGCCGGTGATGCAGCTCTCCGCCGTGCTCAACAACGACGTCTACGCGCCCTCACTGAGCGCGATGCTCCGCTCCGAGAAGGGCCTCAGCAGATCGCTGCAGGTCTGGAACGCGATGCCCAACGCGGTCCGCCACCGGGCCGCCCGCTTGCTGCGCGCGAACTACCAGCCAATCGCCGTCGTCGCGGGTCCGCCTGAAGCGGTGGGACCGCAGGCGCTGGGCGCGTTCTACCGGCAGCACGAACGCGAAGTGGAGGGCGACGCGCAGGTCGTCATCTTCGGTCTGCCGGATCAAGGCCCCGGCTCGGTGGGCTCGGCGCAGAACCCGATCCTCTCGGCGAACCTCGCGCTGGGCTACGTGATGAACCTCTTCACCCACAAGCCGCTCTTGCAGGAGGGCGGGGTGATCATCTTCGCGAATCCGCTCGCGCCGAGCTTCGACAAGGTCCACCTGCCGCAACAGGAGTTCTACGAGAAGGTGCTGCGGCTGGAGCGAGATCCCACCGCGATCGCGGAGAAGTACGAGCCCTACTTCGCAGGCAAGCCCGAGTTCGTCGCGAACTACCAGAAGAACTACGCCTTCCACGGCGCGCATCCGCTCTACGCGTGGGCGATGTGCAACTCGGCGAGGCAGCGCGCCGCGAGGATCATCGTCGCGCATGGAGACCCGCGCGCGTGCGCACGGCTGGGCTTCACGCCGGCGACGAACATCGAGGATGCGCTGCACAGGGCGAAGGAGGCGCTCGCGGATGCTCAGCCGAGCGTCGCGGTGATGGAGCTGCCGCCGCCGTACTGGGTTCGGGTCAACTGACCTGAGAACCGCGGAGCTCGCCGGACGGCCTCAGCCGAACGGAAGCGCGGAGACCTTCGCCGTCCCGCCGCCCTCGACTTCCACTTCCGTCCCCGGATCCAGCAGCGTCCGGTGCACGTACCCCAGCGCGATCTCCCCGAGCCGCGGGGAGTGCGCGACCGAAGTCACGCGGCCCACGACCTTCTCGGCCTTCTTGATCGGCGCGCCGGGCTTCACCTCCGCCGAGCTGAGCCGCAGCCCGACGAGCTTTTTGTTCACGTGGCCGCGGAACGTCGCGCGCGCGATCGTCTCCTGCCCCACGTAGCAGCCTTTGTTGTAGCTGATGCCGCGCTCGAGGTTGGCCTCCAGCGGAATCGTGGCGCCTTCCTCCATGTCCACGCCCATCCGCCCCAGCCCCGCTTCCACGCGGAGCAATTCCAGCGCTTCCGCGGAAGCAGCGCGGCTCTCCGCTTCCAGCTTCGACTTCAGGCCCTGAAGTTCCGCGCGCGGCACGAACAGCTCGTACGCCGGCACTCCGAACAATCCGTGTCCGATGATCAGCACCGCTCCAGGGCGGACAATCTGCGTGCCCTGCGGCAGCTCGGCTCCGAGCACCTTCCGAACCACCTCGCCCGACGAAGGCCCAATCACCGCGAGGACGCCGCGTTCTTCCGAAGCGTCCGACAGCTCCGCGTCCTCCGAGATGAGGAACTTGTTCAGGTGCTCGAGCAGCTTCGGTCCGTAGCCGGGCTCGGTGTCGAGCAGCAGCTCCTCGCCAAGCTTCAGCACCCGCGCATCGGCGATCATCGCGCCCTTGGCGGTGCAGAGCGCGGCGTACGCCCACGCGTCGTCCTGTAACCCGGTGACCTCGTTGGTCACCATTCCGTGGACGAAGCTCGCGCGATCCGGCCCGGTCACGCGCACCGCCTGCCGATTCGACAAGTCCACGACAGCGGCGGACTCGCGAAGGGCCCGATATTGATCCTGAAGTGCTTCCATTCTGCGTGGCTATATAAGGGCCGGATGGACGTGAAGCACCTCCAGTCGTTCGTGAATTTCGCGGACGACAAACTCAAGAAGCACAACCTCTTCCAGACGCCGCGCTTTTTCCTCGACGTCTATTGCCTGAAGCCCGGGCAGGCGCAGAAGCCGCACGCGCACTCGGACGCCGACAAGGTCTATGTCGTGCTCGAAGGCAGCGCGCGGGTGAACGTCGGGGCACAGACGCAGGTGCTGAAAGAGGGCGCCGCGGTGCTCGCTCCCGCAGGAGTGGAGCACGGCGTGGACAACCCCGGACCGGAGAACGCGCGGCTGCTGGTGATGATGACGCCGCCGCCTGCCAAGTCATGAGCGCCGCTAAGACCGAAACGCCGAAGCTGCTTCCGGTGGGGCCCGTGCTGCTCGTGGCAGTGAGCACCGCGCTGTGTCTGCTCGCGCTCTACCAGTGGATGGAGCTGGTGCTAGTGCTCGGCGGCGGGGCCGCGACGTGCGACATCAACGCGACCGTGAGCTGCGGCACCGTGTGGCAGAGCGCCTTCGCGACGCGCATTCACGCCGCGATTGGAATGCCGATCGCGGGACTTGGCCTCGTGTACGGGCTCACCTGCTTCGGCCTCTCGCTCGTCTTCATCCATCGAGCGCTGAAGGACCTTTCGCTCTCGCCCGTCGTCGCCGCGTTGAGGCTCACCGCGCTGCTCGGCGCGCTGAGCTGCGTGACGTTCTTCGTCGCGACGCTGCGGATCGGCGCGGTGTGTCCGACGTGTCTTGCGACGTATGCGCTCACGCTCGCGTTCGGAGTCGTGGCGGCGAAGCTGTTGCCGGGGCCGCTCGCGTTCACCGAGGCGGATCTCAAGCC
This sequence comes from Myxococcaceae bacterium, assembly GCA_045802665.1. Taxonomy (GTDB): domain Bacteria; phylum Myxococcota; class Myxococcia; order Myxococcales; family Myxococcaceae; genus JBJMQN01. The sequence goes on from JBJMQN010000369.1 coordinate 7,586, forward strand.
GGCGATCCTCTGGGCGGGCGGGCTGGCGATCGCGTCATATCTATTGCTGCTCTATCCCGGCCTTCGCACCGAGGCGACCAAGCCGAAGTTGCCGCCAGCGATGACCGCGCAGCAGACGAACACGCAACCCCAGACGAACCCGCAGCAGCAGCCCGCGCAGGGCGGCGCCAACAACACGCCCTTACAGCAGTTCGTGGACGGCATGTCGCCGATGGACAAGCGCGCGCTGGGCGATGAGCTGAACGAGTACCGCGGCAACCTCGTCCCGCCTGGCACGAACGCGTACCCGACGCGGTTCAAGGGCGGGCCGGACACCGCGCCCATCCGCATCACCGACTTCACCGACATCAAGTGCGGCCACTGTCGAGCGCTGGAGGAGACGCTCGAGGCTGTCAGGCAGGCCGTGCCGCCGGGAACCATCTCCGTCGAGCCGCGCTATTTCCCGCTGGATGGCGAGTGCAATTCGAAGATGAAGGGCTCGCCCGGAGACGGCGTTCGCTGTACCGCTGCGAAGGCTGAGGTCTGTCTCGAGGGCACGGACTTTTACTGGAAGGCGCGGCACCAGATGTTCGAGGAGCAGGACACGCTCACGAAGGATCGCGTCCTCGAGATCGCTTCGCAGGGACCGCTCAACCGTCAGCAGCTCGAGGCGTGCATCGCCAAACCGGAGACGCAGAAGAAGATCGAGGACGACATCGCGCTCGCGCTTCTCTACAGCATCGACGGCACGCCGCTGGTCCTCGTGAACGGCCGAGCGGGCTCTCCGTCGGGACCGTTTCTGTACACGATGGCAGCCTCGGGCGGGAACCTGCTCGCCCCCGAGCTGAAGCCGGTCTTCGCCACGCCCGCCAATCCCTGAGACGGCCCTGACATGGCGGACGACGAGAAGAAGCCGTTCAACAACCCGTTCGGGGCGCTCGCCGGGAAGCTGAAGGATCTGCCCGAGGGACCGCCCGCGAAAGCGGCTGCGAAGGAGGCTCCCAAAGGGCCCGCGCGCGCGGTCGTTCGCATGGAGCGCAAAGGCCGCGGCGGCAAAGAGGTGACGATCGTCGAGCAGCTCGAGCTGCCGTCGAAAGAGCTCGAGGTCTGGCTGAAGGCGCTGAAGGCGGGGCTCGGCTGCGGTGGAGTGATCGAGGATCGCTCGCTGGTGCTGCAGGGTGATCAGCGCGAACGCATCGAGCCGCTGCTCATCAAGCGCGGCGTGCGGAAGGTCATCGTCTCCGGATAGCTCAGAGCTGCAGCTTCACGGCGACCGGCAGGTGATCCGAACCGTTCACGTGCAGCACCGTCGCCGCGACGGGCAGCGCGGGACCTCGGGCGAACACGTAGTCGATCCGGAAAATCGGTGTCGCGAGGCTCTTCACGTTCGGCCACGTGGTACCCGGCCGCAGCGTCACTGCCCGAAACAGATCGACCCACTCCGAGGAGATCGTCCGATACAGCGGGTCCTCGTCCATGGTGTTGAAGTCGCCCGCGAGCAGCACGGTCCGATCCTCCGGCAGCGCCTCAGCGAGCCGGTCTTCCAGATAGCGCCACTGCTTTCTGCGCACGCTGGAGTTCGCCTCGAGCCTGAGCGGATTCAGGTGGGAGAGCGAAGGCGACTCGAGGTGAACGCTGCAGACGGTGACGACGTGGGTCGTGGGCAGCAGCACATCCGCGCACTGCGCGAACGGATGGCTGTAGTCGTCTTTCAGCAGGAGCTCATGGCCCATCGGATACCGCGACAGCAGCGCGAGGCCCTGACCTTCCGTCTGAAACAGCTGGTACGGGTAGTCGTTGAGAAGCGCAGGGCGCAACCTGTCCGGCCACGCGCGTCCTGCCTCCTGCAGCGCGAGCACGTCCACGCCGCTCGCCTCCAGCGTGTCCATCACCAGGTCCGGCGCGCCGCCTTCGACGAGCACGTTGTAGCTGAGCAGCTTGAGCTCCATCGAATTGCCGCTCACCCGTTCGGGCGATGGTCGTTCCGCGAGATGAACGAGCGCATCGCCCACGAGCAGCGCCAGCGCCCCCGCGGCGAACAGCGCCATCCGCCGCCTGCCTCCGGCGAACGACCAGAACGCGCAGAACAGAAGGCCCACGAAGAGCGGCCACCGGAACAGCGTGAACACCGTGCCGATGAGGAACTCCCAGTGGAACAGCACGCCCACGATCGTGGTGGGGACGCAGAGCACGAACAGCGCTCGCAGGCCGTACTGAAACCAGCGCGCGTCCTTCGCGGACCTATGCACCGGCGGCAGCGCGTCGGGCACTTTCGGTTGAGGAGGCGTTCTGCTGAGCGGCGCGGAGTCCACGTTTCAGCGCGCAGTTTCGTCAGAGCGCGAGCTGAGTCACCACCGGGAAATGATCCGATCCGCCGCCCGCTATCACCCGCGAACGAATGGGCAGCCCCGGCCCTTTGACGAACACGTAGTCAATCCGCACCGAAGGCAGCGTCGGCTTCCACCCGAGATTCGGCCACGTCTCGCCCTTCGCCAGAGTGACCGAACGGTACGCATCCACCCAGCTGTCGGCGATGTCGCGGTAGAGCGGGTCCTCCTCCATGGTGTTGAAGTCCCCGGCGATCACCCGCGAGCGGCCCGGCGACATGAGCGCCAGGTGCGCCGACAGCTGCTCCCACTGCCGCCTCCGCATCCGAGCGTTGTCGCGCAGCTTCCCGAGCACATCGTCCTTCGCGATCAGCGCACCCGCGGGTGAGTCGAGGTGCACGTTGCAGAGGGTCACGTACTTCGTCGGCAGCTTCACCTCGGCGCACTGAGCGAAGCGTTTGCCGCGCGCGTCGTCGAGCGGGATGACCGTCTCCAGCGGATACCGCGAGTAGATCGCCAGACCGCGGCCATCCTTCTGCGCGAGCACCGAACGGTACGGATAGCGGGCGGGGAGCTGAGCTTCGAGACGCTCTTCCCACTCCGAGGTCACCTCCTGCAGTGCGATGACGTCCGCCGGGTTTTCTTTCAGGACCTTCATCGCGAGATCCGGCGCGCCGCCCTTGAAGAGGACGTTGAAGGTGAGGACGGTGAGATCGATCGGCTTGTCGGGGACGACGGGCCGGGCCTGCTCCAGCGCGTGAGCCGTCCAGTCGCCCAGAGAGAGCAGCAGCGCCGCGGCCGCGCCGAGCGCTCGACTCCTCCTCCGTCCCAGCGCGAACCAGGTCGCACACAACAGCAGCGCCATCGCGAGCCACCACCTCGCGAAGGTGAACGCGGTTCCCACGATCACTTCGTTGTGCAGCACGACGCCGAGAATCGTTCCGCCCGCGCTCAGCACCAGCAGCGTCGTCAGCGACCAGCGCGCCCACCGCGCGTCCAGCCAGCCCACGTGCATCTTTTTCCCCGCGGGCGAGGCATCCGGACCGCGGTGAAACTGCTCCGGCGTGTCGCGGCGGCCACGCGAAAGCGCGTCTTCTTCTCGGGAGGGCAGCATGGGCGCGGCAATTCGCAAGCGCCGTGCCCGTGTTGCCGCTACCCGAGCCCCGCGATGATCGCGTCCGTGTACTCGCGCGTGTTCGCCTTCCCGCCGAGGTCCCCGGTGCGAATTTTTCCGTCGGTGTAGACCTTGATCAGCGCCCGCTCGATGCGATTGGCCTGCTCGGGCAGCTCGAGCCAGTGCAGCATCATCACGGAGCTCATGATCAGCGCGGTGGGATTGGCGAGCCCCTTGCCCGCGATGTCGGGCGCGGTCCCGTGCACGGCCTCGAACACGCCGCAGCGCTCGCCGAGGTTTCCGCCCGGCACGAGCCCCAGTCCACCGACGAGCCCCGCGCAGAGGTCAGACACGATGTCGCCGTACAGGTTCTCCATCACCAGCACGTCGAACTTCTCGGGGTTCTTCACGAGCTGCATGCAGAGGTTGTCGACGATCACCTCTTCGTACTGAATCTCCGGATACTCGCGCGCGACGCGGCGGCAGCAATCCAGAAACAGGCCGTCAGACAGCTTCATGATGTTGGCCTTGTGCACCGCGCTCACCTTCTTGCGCTTCATCTTGCGCGCGTAGTCGAACGCGAAGCGCGCGATGCGGGTGCTGGCCTTGTCGGTGATGATCTTCAGCGATTCGACGACGCCCGGGACCACGATGTGCTCGAGCCCGGCGTAGAGGTCTTCGGTGTTCTCGCGCACGACCACGAGATCCACGTCCTCGTAACGCGTCTTCACGCCCGGCACGCTCCTCACCGGCCGCAGCGACGTGTACAGGTCCAGCGCCTTGCGCAGCCCCACGTTCGCGGACGCCGGCCCGGTGCCAATGGGCGTTCCGGTGGGACCCTTCAGCGCGACGCCGTTGCGCAGCACCGACTCCACCGTCTCGCGCGGCAGGTTCGTGCCCACGCGGTTGAAGATCTCCATGCCCGCTTCGCAGCGTTCGTAGTTGAGCGGGACCTTCGCCGCGTCGAGCACTCGGACGGTCGCGTCCATCACCTCGGGGCCGATGCCATCTCCCGGGATCAGCGTGACGGTCCGCCTGGATTCAGTCGCCCTGGGTTCAGTCGCCATGGTGCGGCGCATTTAGCGTGGCCGCCCAGCGAGTGCCACAACGCCCTTCAGTGCTCGGTGTGCTTCTGCGAAGTCTTCGGCGTTCGGCGCCGCGGAGGTTGAATCGCGTACGGACGGAAGAGCATGTCGCTCACCGCGAGCCTGCTGCGCCTCGGTCGCGACTGCAGCTCGCCCAGCGGTGCTCTCGCCACCAGCGACACGATGTACGCGGTGAGGAACACGGCCGTGAACGCCGCGACGACCGCCAGAACGCCGCCGCCGGGCACCGGCCCCACGTGCGCGCGATCGAGGAACTCGCTGAACGTCTTCGCCCGCGTGGGATGGCTGAACACCTTCACGAACCATGTCGCCAGCAGCACGAACAGCAGCGAGCCGTAAGCGCGGTTCATGCGCACCGAGAGCGCGCTGAAGAACGAGAGCTGCAGATGCGGGCGGGACAGCTCCACCGCGAGCTCGCGCAGCGCGTCCGGATCCAGCGGCTCGCGCCGAAGCAGCGGCGACCAGTAGCCATCCTCGATGAGCCGCACTCGCCGGTTCCACAAGTCGTAGTACCGGTACCGCCGCGCCTCCACGAGCAGGAACGTCACCACCATCCAGATGCCGACGAGGAGCGTCACGTGGCTCGTCTGCGCGGAGCCGAAGGAGAACGAGATCGTCGCGGCGGTCACCGTGAGCGCCCAGTTCGTCGTGGTATCCAAACGCGTGCGCCAACGATCCGAACGGCCCAGCTCACCTCGGTACAGGTGGGCCATCGCCGTGTCGGAGAGCTGTGGGATCTCCTCGTCGAGCTTGTTGGACTCCTCGGGCATTTGTCCCGGCTCAAGGTGGTGACCGGTGCGACCGGGGGCAAGCGGGCGGCTTCCAATGGGGCGCCTTCGTGATCACCTTTCCCGCCACGAACGATGGCGAGATTCGATGCAATCGGCGCGCTGGCGGACGTCGTCGAGGACGAACGCGAGCGCATCGTCCGGCTCTGGCGCAAGCGTCTCAGCGTGGAGCTGCACGAGGTCCAGCTGGAGCGGAGCGACCTTCAGGCGCCGCTGCACGGGATCATCGCTGAGCTCGGTCGCCTGCTCAGGGTGCGAGGGGAAGAGGCCCTGTACCTGTGGCCGGAGGCAGTCCGCTCCCATGGCGTGCACCGCTACGAGAACCGTTTTGATTCGGACGATCTCGCCCGCGAGTTCAAGGCGCTGCAGGAGGTGCTGCTGCGCGTCTATGCCCGTAGACATGGCGGCATCGAACCTCAGGTCGCGGAGATCATCGCCGAGCTGATCGGCGAGGCCACCGCGTCCGTCGAAGCGTCCTTCGCGCGCGTGCTCCGAACGGAGGAGGTCCGGTTCCGCGAGGCCGCGATGATGGAAACGCTGCTCCACCATGTCGAGGTCGGCATCATGCTGATCGATCTCGACGGAAGCGTCTCCTACGCCACGCCGCCGGTGGGCCGGATCGTCGGGCTGCCCGCGCGCACCATCGTCGGGATGCGGCCGCACGAGTCGATGAGCGCGCTGCTCTCCCAGCTCGAGGCGCGGCACCTCGATGGCCGGCCATTCCGCGCGGAGGAGCTGCCGTACGTGCGCGTGCTGGAAGGGAAGCAGCCGGTGCGCGGCGTTCAGATGATCATCTCTCAGCCTCCGGCCGGCACCGAGACCATCGTCGAGATGTCCGCGACGCCGCTTCGGGGCGACAACGAGGTGGAGCTCTCCGGCGTCATTCAGACGATGACGGACGTGACGGCCTCCGCGCAGCGCGCGCGCGAGCTGACCGAGGCGTACGAAGAGATGCGCAGGCTGCAAGGCCGGCTCCTGCAGCGCACGCGCACGCAGGCGCTGGGTCAGCTCGCCTCCGGTACCGCCCACGCCCTCAACAACCAGCTCAACGTGATTCGGCTCCGGCTGACCTTGCTGCGGCGCGACTGCAAGCCGGAGAACCTGGACGCGCTCGACAAGACGGTTGGCAACATCGGCGACCTCGTCGCGCGGCTGCAGGAGTTCTCCGTTCACCGCACCGAAGAGCAGCTCTCGGATGTGGATCCGAACCAGACCATCCGCGAGGCGCTGGAGCTCGCCGGTCCCGAACTGTCCGATGACAGCGGCCCCATTCAGGTGGACACACAGCTCAAGGCCTCTGGCCTGACCCGAGTGGACCCAGGCCTGCTCCGCGAGCTCATCGTGAACCTCATCTTCGCCGCGCGCGATCGGATGAAGGGCGGCGGGAAGCTGAGCCTCGTCACCGGCGAGGAGCATGGCTCGATCGTGATCAAGGTCCGCGACAGCGGCCCGCCGTACACCGAGGACGAGCTCGCGCAGCTGTTCGATCCACTCGTGCCTTCTTCGAAGCGGCCGCAGGTGGCGCTGATGCTGGCCGTGGCGCGCACGACGATCGAACGGTGGGGCGGGGAGCTTCGGAGCGACAACCGCGAGGGCGATAACCAGGGCGGCAAATTCACCGTGCGCCTGCCGCTGATCCTCGCCGAGTCGAAGCCGCTGCCGCGAGAGGTTCGCGCTGGCCGGACGAGGCTCGTGAACGCGCGCAGGGTGCTCGTCGTCGATGACGACGTGGACAACGCGCAGATGATGGCCGAGGTCCTTCAGGACGAGGGCTACGAGGTGAAGGTCGCGCACTCCGGCGAGGCGGCGCTGCAGCAGTGGCGGCAGTCGCACTTCGACGCGGCGCTGCTGGATGCGCTGATGCCGGATCTGTCCGGCTGGGAGCTCGCGAAGCTTATCCGCGCCGAGACTCCGCATGCGCTGCTGGCGATGGTGACGGGCGCGGACGTGCGCGGTCAGAACCGGGCGAACCTCGCGATGGTGGACGCCGTCTTCCGAAAGCCCGTGGACGTGGGTGCGCTGGACGAGTTCCTGTCGCAGGGCGAACACCCGCCAACGGGCGGCGCTCCGGTGATGCATTCGTAGTAATCAAATGCGCGCGTGGCGACCGAACGGCTGGCCCAGCTCGAGCTGAAGGTGCAGAGCGGTGAGCCGCTGACCGACAAGGAGTTCGAGGAGCTGGAGTCCGCCGCGCGGAACGACGGCGATCCGCGGCTGCGCTTCGCCGTAGGCCATGCGCTGATCAACGCGGAGAAGGCGGAGCTTTCGCTGCCGCTGTTTCAGGCGCTGATCCGGGATCACCCCACGCTGCTCGAAGGGAAGCTGGGCCTGGCGCGCGCGTACATCGCGTTGGAGCGGTATCGGGCCGCCGAGGAGATTTTGCGCGAGGTCCACGCCGCTCAGCCCGAGGATCCGGAGCCGATGAAGGCACTGGCCATCCTCGCGCTCAGGAGCGGTGCGCGAGACCGGGCGCAGAAGCTCATCGACGAGGCGCTGAAGCTGGATCCCTTCGACGGTGAAGCCCAGCTCGTCGCCGCCGAGCTCGCCGCGCCCGGTGAGGTCCCGAATCCCGAAGCTCCCGGCGTGCAGATCGCCTCGGAGAAGGCGTTCATCGACGCGCTGCTCGCGGAGCTCAAGGCGCAGAAAGTTCAGCACCTGCGGCGCAACTCGGACGTCTTTTTGAAAGCGCCGTCCGGCCACCTTGCCCGAGTGGACCTGCGCGCCCTCTACGAGAGCTACGTCACGGAGACGCGGCCGCTACAGAGCGTCGTGACCCAGTTCGCTCAGCAGCTGGGGACGGTCGGCTCGGCGCCGGAGCTCACCCGTGAGGAGCTGCTCGAGAAGGTGCGGCCGGTGCTGCGCGGCGCGGACTTTCAGAGCAAGGCGGCCGGGTCTGCGTCGACGGAGGTCTCGTCCGAGCTGCGGCTCTTCTATGCCTTGGACGACCCGGAGCTCGTCCGCTACCTGCCGACGTCGCTCCTGTCCCAGCACGGGTTGGATGTTGCATGGCTTCACCGGCGCGCGATGGAGAACCTCCAGAAGAAACCGTTGGAGCTCAAACGGGTTCGCCTCGACGGCGCGCACGTGCTTCCAACCGGCGCGGGGTCAGGGCTGGTGGCGCTCTGGGAGGGGGATGGCTACGACGGCGCTCGGCTGCTGCTTCCGGAGGTTCAAGCACAGCTTCGCGAGACGCTGGGCGGCGGGGCATTGCGCGTACACCTCGGCCGCCGTGAGCTGGTCATCGCCTGCCGCGAGAGCGATCCCGAGTCCGTCCAAAGCCTCGACGCCCTCTCTCCGCTCGATGGCATCGCGGGCAGCTTTCTGCTCTCCGAAGACGGCGCGCTGACGAAGCGTGCTTGACAGCCAGCGGCACACGCGCCGAACCTGTAATCAACTCCGGTATGCGTCTTCCCCGCGCCATCCGCCTCGCCTCGCTCCTGTTCGCTGCAGCGTGGACCGTCGCGCCCGTCGTTCAGGCGCTGCACTCGGATCAGCACGCGCACCACTACTGCGAGCAGCACCACGCGTTCGAAGAGTCTTCCGCGAAGCTGGCTCCCGCGGCGCCGATCGCGACGGCCGCTCAGCTCGTCCAGGGTGAAGAGCTCTCAGCTCCGCTGCACGAGGGCTGCGCCTGTCTCGCGTTCTCGGTGCGTCCGGCGCTGCCCAACGCGCCTGCTGTACAGCTCGCGTTCAACGCGCGGATCGCCAAAGGCGCGGTTCTCTCTGAGGCACCCGAGCATCGGTCGCTCGCCGTCCTCGACGCGGCACCGAAGAGCTCGCCTCCGAGCGCGTAGCGGCAACCGTCCCGCATCGTTCGTCCCTTCCTTTCGTTTTTTTTTCGGAGCTCTCTCCATGTCTTCGCGCCTTCTGCGCGGCCTCGTCGCATCGCTCTCACTCATCTCCTTCACCGCCGTCGCCCAGTCGCCGCCTGCTGATGCGCAGCAGCAGCCGTCTGACGCGGACCTTCAGGACATTCAGAAGGCGCTCGAAAAAGATCAGGCCGCGAACTCGGGCAAGAAAGATCAGCAGCAGGGCGCGGTGCAGCAGCCGTCGCCGGAGCCTGAACAGCAACAGACCACGGCGCAGACGGTCATCAGCGGCATCCAGTCGATGAACCCCGACATCAGCGTGATTCTCGATGTCGCGGGCGCGTACTTCAGCGACCCGGCGCCGTTGCAGCAGGGCGGACATGATCCCACGCACAACGGCTTCAACCTCCAGCAGCTCGAGCTCTCCTTCAACCGGTCCGTCGACCCGTACTTCCGCTTCGACAGCAACCTCGTCTTCGGCCCCGACGGCTTCGAGTTGGAAGAGGCGTACGCGACGACGCTGGATCTTCCGTATCGGCTCCAGGCGCGAGCCGGCGAGTTCCTCACCGCGTTCGGCCGCATCAACCAGACGCACCCGCACAGCTGGGACTTCGTGGATCAGCCGTTCATCATGAGCCGCTACTTCGGCGGCGACGGCAACCGGAACCTCGGTGCCGAGCTCTCGTGGCTCTCGCCGTTGCCCTGGTACGTGGAGCTCGTTGGCTCGGCGACGCAGGCGAACGGCGAGAGCACCGCGCGCAGCTTCTTCGGCCCTGACGACGACGCGCGGGTGCGGCACTTCTCGGACTTCCAGTACACCGCGGCGCTGAAGCAGTTCTTCGACGTGACGGACGACCTCTCGCTCCTCTGGGGCCTGTCCACCGCGCAGGGACCCACGCCCACGGGCCACGCGCAGCTCTACGGTACGGACATCTACTTGAAGTACCGCCCGCTCACCGGCGAGGGCTGGACCACGGTCTCGCTGCAGGCAGAGGCGATCTATCGGATCCGCGACGCGAACCTCGGCACGCCGGAGACGCCCGCGAACTTCCGGCTGCACGACTACGGCGGCTACGCGCAGCTCTTCTACCGGTTCGAAAAGCGCTGGGGCGTCGCGGGCCGGTTCGATTACGGCTCAGCCACCCGCTTCAGCAACGGAAAGGTCACCGCCGACGAGCTGGATCCGGAGTGGACCGACGCGCGCGAGCGCTACTCCGCCAACCTCACGTTCTGGCCCACCGAGTTCTCGCGGCTCCGGCTGCAGGCCTCGATGGACCGTCCTCAATGGCGCGAGCAGCCGGTGTTCGCGGCGTTCCTCGCTCTCGAAGTCGTGGTGGGCGCACATGGCGCGCACAAGTTCTAGCTACGTGTGCGGCGACGGCCCGAACGTGACGCTCTTGTACCCGAGCTCGAGCAGGAGCCCCTTGATGGCGCGCTGCGCGGAGCCCTCCGCACGCTCCCGCAGATGCGGGTCCGCCATCACCTCGCGCTCGAACGCCGTCTTCGCCACGTCCATCAGCTGCGCGGTCTGCTGCGAGTCGAGGTTGCTGCCGATGACCTCGGTCTCGCCCGGATGCAGCTCCACCACGGGCTTCAGCGGTGGGAGATGCACCTCCACCGAGTCTCCCTGCACGAGGAGCGAGTTGCCGTTCAGCCCGTCGAGGTCCACGCCCACGCGCACCGTCGCGAAGACGATGGCGCGGCCCTCCGGCGGCTTGAGCGTAAATTTCGCCCACTCGAAGACGTCTCCTACGAGGGAGCTGGTGGGTTTCGGCTCCGGCGCGAAGGAGACCTTCTTGTACACGTTCACCTCCAACGTCTCGAGCCGCGCGATGTCCTTCACCTTGGTGAGGACCGCCGGCGGGTCGGGCAGAGGCGTGTACCGGTTGAACTTGAAGAAGACGTACGCGCCGCCTCCCGCGAACGCGGTGAGGACGAGCACGAAGGTGACGAGCAGCCGCTTCATGGCAGCGGACCCTAACTGCAACCCCCATTCCCCCAATAGGCGCAGCTGTGTGCGCTCCCACTCCTTTTCTCTCTGAGGTTCACATGAAGCGTTTCGTTCTCGCCGCAGTGTTTCTCTTCGCCCTCGCCGCGCAGGCGAAGGTCAACGTCGTCGCCACCGTCAACGATCTCGGCGAGCTCGTGAAGGAGGTGGGCGGAGACAACGTGGAGCTCACCGTGCTCGCCAAGCCCACGCAGGATCCGCACTTCGTGGACGCCAAGCACTCGCTGGTGATCAGCCTCGCGAGAGCGGATCTCGTCGTGCAGATGGGGATGGAGCTCGAGGTCGGCTGGCTTCCGACGCTGCTCACCTCGTCGCGCAACGGGAAGATTCAGGTGGGCTCGCCGGGAAATCTGGATTGCTCCACGTTCATCCGTCCGCTGGACGTCCCCACCGTGAAGATCGAACGGTCCATGGGGGACATCCACCCGGCCGGAAATCCGCACTACACGAAGGACCCGCGCAACGGCATCGCGATCGCGAAGGGCATCGCGGCCCGCTTGTCGGAGATCGATCCCGAGCACAGCAACGCCTACGCGGCGAACGCGGCGAAGTTCGAGGCGTCGCTGAATGGGAAGATCTCCGAATGGCAGAAGGCATTCGCGCCGTACAAAGCCGCGCCGATCATCACCTTCCACCAGAGCTGGAAGTACTTCTCGGATTGGGCGGGGCTCACCGAGGTCGCGTACATGGAGCCGAAGCCGGGCTTGCCTCCGTCCGCGCAGCACGTCGCCGAGGTGATCGTCGCTGGCCGCCAGAAGCACGCGAAGCTCATCCTGCAGGAGGAGTGGTACTCCGCGCAGACGAGCCAGCTCGTGGCGGACAAGACCGGCGCCGCGCTGGTGGTCGTCTCCGGAATGGTCCCTGAAGGCCAGACCTACGCGCAGTACCTCGACTCGCTCGTGCAGAAGACGACGGCGGCGCTCGCCGGAACGAAGTAGGAGAACGTCCGCTCGGAGCCGAACACGTCCGCGCGTGCATGGCGGATGAGCCAGTCGGGGTGGGGCACCGGACGGTGTGCTGGACGTGCTCGCCCGGATGAGATGCTGCACCCGAGTGAGCAGTTCTTCTCTCGTGAGTCGGGGATCCACGACGGCCGCCGGAAACCGCTCCGCGAATGGGCTGCGGGGCTACCTGCTCTTCTCCCGAGCGGCGGCGGTGTTCGCGATCGTCGTGTCTCTCTCCGTCCTCTACGGCTGGCAACACCGGATCGGATGGCTGATCACCGTTCTGCCCGGCGGCGTCGCGATGGCACCGAACACGTGCCGCGCAGTGGTCGTGTACGCGCTCTCGTTCGTGCTGCTCATAGATGTCCCGGTCACTCGCTGGCGTTCGATTGTCGGCCGGCTTGGCGCCGCGGCCGCCGCGCTCGTGGGCGCGTTGACGCTGCTCAACTACGTGCTCGGTGAGGCGCTGGGCGTCGCAAATCCGCTGGTGCCCGAGGCAATTCGCCGGGTGGGGATCTCCGACCGGATCTCGTTCAACGCGGCGCTGAACCTGACGGCGCTCTCGCTGTCTCTGCTGCTCATCGACGTGCGGCGCGGGCGAGGACGCGGACCCACGGATCTTCTGGCCGCGTTCGTGATCTGCACGTCCCTCGCCGGTCTCGCGGGGTATGCGTACGGGAGCCGGCCCATCTTCGGGATTCCGGGACGGGTCCCGTACACCGGTCTCGCGCTGAACAGCGCGTCCCTTTTTCTCCTTCTCTCGATCGCGGTGCTGTTCGCGCGTCCGGACGAAGGTATCGCCGCGACGATCACCAGTCCGTACGAAGGCGGGCGGATGACGCGGCGGCTTCTCCTGGGGTCGCTGTTGATCCCCGCGCTGGGGGCGCTGGCGCTGTGGGGCGCGAAGGCGGAGCTGTTCGACCGGCAGACCGCGGAGGCGTTGATGGCGGCGATGGCCGTCATCGTCGCGCTCGCGCTGGTGCTCACCACCGGCAGATCCTTGAACGCGTACTCCGCGGAGAATGAGCGGCTCTACATCGAGGCGCAGCGCTCCATCCGCACGCGCGAGGAGGTGCTCGCGATCGTCTCGCACGATCTCAAGAACCCACTCAATGCGGTGAAGCTGGGCGCGCAGCTGCTGCAGCGCCAGCTCGCGAGCGACGACGAGCTGCCATCGCCACTTCGGGAGCTGCTCAACCGCACCGTCAGCCAGATCCACCATTCGGATGAACGGGCGATCCGCCTGATCGCCGACCTGCTCGACTTCGCGAAGATCAACGCCGGCACGTTGCGCGTGGAGGCCCGGACGGAGGACGTGCGCCGGATTCTCCTCGAAGCGGTCGAGATGATGTCGCCCGCCGCGGAAGAGAAGTCGATTTCGGTGCGCATCGCTAGCGCCGAGGACGTGCTCGCGTTCTGCGATCGCGCGCGGGTTCTGCAGATCATCGGCAACCTCGTCGGGAACGCGATCAAGTTCAGTGCGGAGGGCTCCACCGTTCACCTCTCCGTGCAGCGCGCGCCCGAGCAGATGGTGCACTTCGCGGTGCGCGACGAGGGGCCCGGAATGAGCAGCGAGACGGCCCAGCACATCTTCGAACGCTACTGGCAGCCCAGGGAGACCGCTCGGCAGGGGACGGGGCTGGGCCTCGCGATCGCGAAGGGCCTGGTGCAGGCGCAGGGCGGCCGCATCTGGGTGGACACCGAGCCCGGTGCCGGCAGCACGTTCAGCTTCACCGTCCGCGAAGCAAGGCCGCTGCGGCAAGAG
>JBJMQN010000370.1:0-5518 GCA_045802665.1 Myxococcaceae bacterium
AGAAGTTTCATGGACTATCCGCGCAGCGCGGCGACGTCCGCGTTGAGCTCGGCGTCGTTCCGCATCAGCTGGCCCATGCGGGTGAAGAACTGGCCCGCCTTCTTGCCGTTCAGGGTGTTCCGCTGCACGAGCGGAAGAAGCTCGGATGCGTCCCGCTGCAGGACGACGCCCAGCTTTGCCTGATGGCTCGCCGGAATCCGCAGCACGGTCGCAAGATCGTTCAAGACGGGTCCGTGGCCGTTCGCGATGTCCTCGGCGAGCTGCTCGGAGTGGTCGCGGATGAAGAGCTCGGCCCAGTGCTCGGCCTCGGCCTCGTTCATCACATAGCCGCCGCCCGCGTCCGGGGTGCTGGTGTTCGGCTTGGTGCCCTTGTCGTCCTTCTTGACGACGAGGAAGTAGATGATCGCGCCGGTCGTCGCGAGCGGGAGCAGCGCCGCCGTGGTGAAGCTGGAGCTGCCGGACGAGCCGAACGCGCCCGCCGAGCCAGCGCCTGAAATCGAGTTGATGGTGTTGCTGTCGGAGTGGGCCTTGCCCACGAACACGAACATCATCGCCGCAACGGTGAGCGCCACCGCCGCACGGAAGATCTTCTTCAAAGTTTTCCCCTCCCCAGAGTGAACCGCTCCGGGTCTTTACGAAAAAAGGCGGGGTGACGCAAAGACACTCGCGCATCTGCTTTTCCGGATGAGAGGCTGTGCCACCCATGGCCCCATCGCTGCTGCTCACCGACGGCTACAAGTTCAGCATGGCCGAGGCGGGCTGGCCGCTGCGGACCGAGACGTTCCACTACGTCCACCGCAAAGGCGGCGCGCAGGTCGTCCCCTTCGACATCGAGTCCGAGCTGCGCGCGCTGCTGCCCTCCGCGGCGAGCGGCGACTACGACTTCCTCGACGCGAATGAGTACGAGATGGGCGTCGGCTTCAAGACCGCCATCGCGCAGCACGATCGTCTCCGCGTCCGAGCGCTCCCCGAAGGCGCGATGTTCTTTCCCGGCGAGCCGGTGTTCACGGTCACCGGGCCTTCCGCGCTCGTCTCGTGGATGGAACCGCTGGTGCTGCAGCTCCACTACCGCTTTCAGATCGCCGCGCTGGGATTGCGAGACCCCGAGGCGCTCGCAGCGGCGGTGGCGACCGTGACCTGCAACGAGCAGCGCGAGCTCGTGGAGCGCACGTTGGTATCGCTCGGCGTGCGTCCTCCGGCGATGAAGGTGGACTCGGACGGCTATCGGAACCGCGTCCGCGAAAAAGTGCGCGAGCTGAAGACCGTGGTCGGAGATCTCTCGCGCGTGTTCGAAGTTGGCCTGCGTTCGGCGAGCTGTCCGCGGCAGCACGAGCTCGCGCTGGAGGCGTGCCGCGAGGAGGGCATCACGCGCACCAGCAATGCGGAGGGCGCTCGCAAGTTCGGCATGGTTCCAGTGGGCACGATGGGCCACGAGCACGTCATGCGTTACGGGAGCGATCTCGAGGCGTTCCGCGCGATCAAGGAGCGGCGGCCATACCGCTCCAGCTTTCTGCTCGACACCTACGACACGCTGATCTCCGGCATCCCCGCGGCCTTCCAGCTGATGAAGGAGTCTCCCGAGGCGGGCGACTCCATCCGCTACGACTCGGGCGACAAGCTCTCGCAGTACTTCTACGCGGTGGCGCGCGCGAAGGAGCTGGGGCTCCGGCCGGTCCACATCCTCGAGGACGCGTTCAACACGGAGCTCACGCGCAAGTTCGAAGAGATGCGCGTCATGGTGGGCTGGGGTCCGAACGAACAGTTCTACGGTTACGGCGGCCACCTCGTCGCGGAGACCGCGGGCAGTCCGCTCACGAGAGACAGGGTCGCGGCCGTCTACAAGCTGTCGATGACGGCGGGCGAGCCGACGATGAAGTTCGCGCACGCCTCGGGCAAGCGCAGCATCCCCGGCTGCCCGGTGGTCTGGAGACGCCGCCACGTGAGCGGTCCGGTCGGCATCATCGGTCAGGAGGGCGAGGAGCCGCCGGAGGGTTATTTCGTTCTCACCGGTTCGATGCCGGAGCGCCCGTCACTGGTGAACGCGGACGCGCTGGAGAGAGAGCACGTGCTCACTCTCTCGCCGCAGACGCAGAAGATCGCGGACACGCTCTACCGGCGCCACTTCCCCAATGGAGATCTGCACGCGAGCTGATCAGCCGGCGATGAAGAACGCGAGCGTCACCAGCGGCACGTAGACCATGAACGCGAGCAGGAGAAAGCCGAGGATGTCCTTGAACTCGAGCTTCGCCACCGAGAGCAGCGGCAGCGCCCAGAACGGCTGAATCAGGTCCGTCGCCATGTCGCCCCACGCGTAGGCGAGGACGACTTTTGCGGGCGGGACGTTCAAGCTCTTCGCCGCGTTGATGAGGTACGGCGCTTCGATCGCCCACTTCGCTCCGCCGGACGGTACGAAGTAATTCACGATCCCCGAGTAGAGATAGACGATCGCCGGGAACGTGCGCTGCGTGGAGATGCTGACGAACGCGTGGCCGATGCGGTCCGTCAGGCCTGACGTCTTGAAGACGCCGTAGATGCCTGCGTAGAGCGGGAACTGCAGCACGATGCCGCTCAAGACCGTCGCCGCCTCTTCGCTCGCTTTCAAGAGTGCGGCGGGAGTCCGGTGCAGCAGGATTGCCAGCGACAGGAACAGGAAGTTCACCGTGTCGATGTCGAGGAACGCCCAGCCGTGGAGCAGTCCCGGCCCGCCGTCGAGGAGCGCGCCTTTGAAAACACCGCTCCAGTTGGAGGCCTGCACCGAGTTGATCAGGAACTGCTGCTGGTAGCCCTCCATCCCGCGGAAGGCGATTGCGCACACGAAGTAGATGAGCCCTGCGCCGCCGAGGATGACGTTCAGCAGCCGCGAATGATCCATGAACGTCGCGAACGTCCGCTCCTTCTTCGGCGCCACCGGCGCTTCGAACACGCCGAGCTGCGGCACGACGTCCGGCGGAACCCTCACCGTGCGCTCCGGCTTCGGATGCATCGCGAAGGCCATGAAGGTGAGCACCGCCATCGTGGCCAGGAGCAGCAGGAGGTTGAAGCGGCTGAAGATCGTCTCGGAGATCGGAATCTGGCCGAGCTGCTCGGAGAGGAAATGCTTTGGCTTCGCGACGAGCAGCGGCGCGGAGGCAGACAGTCCCGCGTGCCACGTGGCGCCGAGGCCGAAGTACGCGCACGCGACGAGGAGCCGGTAGTCCACGTCCCTTTGCCGCTTCACCACGAAGCGCACGAGCATCGCGGAGGCGACGATGGAGAGGCCCCAGTTGATGTACGCGAGGCCCATCGATGCGAGCGCCATCGTGACCACCGCCTTGCGCGGCGTCTTCGCGAACGAGGCGATCTTCTCGAGGAGAAATCGAACCGGGCGCGTGAGCGCGAGCAGGTAGCCGGTGAACATCACCAGCGCCATCTCCATGGAGAACGAGAGCAGCTCCCAGAATCCGCCCGCCCAACCGGCGATCACGACCGGCAGTGGAGTGGCCGCCCAGACGAGCGCCAGACACCACGTGAACATCGTCAGCAGCACCGCGATCGCGAACGAGGACGGCACCCACCGGGCAGTCCAACGCCCGAGCCCGTCCGCCACCCGCACCAGCGTGTCCATCGTGCGCCCTCCGTTTGACGCTGCGCCGAAGCCGCCTCACAGGTTACATGCACTGCCGCCCATGTCCGACGAAGACGACTCTCTTCCTTCCGGCCGCTTCGCTCGGTTTCGGAAGCTCGCCTCGCTGTCCGCATCGTTGGCGGCGGACGCGGCGGGCAAGAGCGTGAAACGGCTCACCGGGTCTGATCCGCTGGAGCTCTCCAAGGGCACCGCCGAGAAGCTGGTCGCGGCGCTGGGCGAGATGAAGGGCATGGCGATGAAGCTGGGCCAGGCCGTCTCGATGGATCCAGAGGCGTTTCCGCCCGAGGCGCGTGCCGTGCTCGCGCGGCTGCAGAACGCAGCGCCGCCGATGTCTTACGAGAAGGTGGAGCGCGTCGTCGGTGAAGAGCTGGGCGCATCGCCCCAGAGCGTGTTCGCCTCGTTCGAGAAGACCCCGCTCGCGGCCGCGTCGCTGGGGCAGGTGCATCGCGCGGTGACGAAGGACGGGCGCGAGGTGGTGGTGAAGGTGCAGTATCCCGAGA
Organism: Myxococcaceae bacterium; assembly: GCA_045802665.1. GTDB lineage: Bacteria > Myxococcota > Myxococcia > Myxococcales > Myxococcaceae > JBJMQN01. Next base: position 4,126 of record JBJMQN010000370.1, read on the forward strand.
TCGCGAAGGGACTCCGATCGGATCTCGACAACCTCGCGATGCTGGTGAAGACGATGGGCTCGACGCCGGTCTTCGACATCCGCAAACACTTCGAAGACGTCCGCAACGAGTTCCTCTCCGAGCTCGACTACCGCCGCGAAGCGGAGCTGGCGCGCGCGTTCAAGACGGAGCTTTCGCAGTGGAGAGATCTCACCGCGCCGGAACCGTTGGAGTCACTCTCCGCCGGCCGAGTCCTCACGCTGGAATACCTGCGCGGCCCGACGCTGAAGGAGTTCATTCACAACGGCGCGTCGAACGACGATCGCTTCCGCGTCTCGACGCAGCTCACCAACGTGCTCTTCGGACCCTTTCTGAAGAGCGGGGTGATGCACGTGGATCCGCATCCGGGGAACTACCTCGTGATGGAGGGCGGAACGCTCGGCGTGCTCGACTTCGGCGCGGTGAAGCGCTTCAGCGAAGACTTCATCGACGTGAACCGGCAGATGTTCCGCAAGGCGGTGTTGGACGATCGGTCCGTTGATCCCGCCGCGCTCTCGCATCGGATCGGCTTCGAGATCGGAATCCCGGACGAGGAGATCCGCTCGCTGGTGGATGCGACGTACGCCATCGTCTGCCGTCCACTCCGCGAGCCGACCTGGGACTACGCGAAGGACGACACGCAGCAGAAGGTCCGCGAGTTCGCTCGCAGCAAGCTGACGCGCTTCATGAAGTTCAAGCCGCCGGTGGAGATGCCGCTCTTCCTGCGCGCCGTCGGTGGCACGTACCAGAACCACAGAGTTCTCGCCGCGCACGGGCCGTTCCGCGACGCGTACGTGGAGCTCTTGAAGCTCTGCTAGAGGAACCGGCCGATGAGCGGCGAGAGGGCGGGGGCGAGCCGATCCGCGATGCCGCGCTTCCGCCACCAGCTCCAGCGGATCTCCAGCGAGTGCGTGAAGTCCGCCTCCAGGTGCGACTCCAGCTCCTTCGCCATCGTGATGTCTTCGATGACGAACGTGCCCTCTTCGAGATCCATGCGCGACAGCACATCCAGGTTCGTGCTGCCCACCATCACGAGGTGATCATCCACCAGCATCGTCTTTGCGTGCATCATCGCGGGCTCGTACTCCCAGATGCGGACCCCGCCTTCGAGGAGCCGGTCGTAGACGGAGAGCTGGCCCGCTCGCACGGGCTTCATGTCCATCTTCTTTCCCGGCGCGAGCACGCGAACATCCACGCCCGCTTTCGCTTTCTCGATCAGCATGTCGGAGACGGCCGCGGACGGGATGAAGTAGCTGTTCGCGATCCAGATGCGCCGGTGCGCCGCGCCGATCATGAGCTGCGTCATCCGCTCCGCTTCGGGGACATGGCCGGAGGGACTGGTCGCGACGTACGCGGCCGGTGTGTCACCTTCGAT
>JBJMQN010000371.1:0-14671 GCA_045802665.1 Myxococcaceae bacterium
GTGCGCTTCGGCCATGGAGGGCGCGGCGAGGAGCGCGCCCTGGAGGTGGGTGACCGCTTCCTTGTAATCGGCGTGATGGAGCGCGACGGATGCCGCGGCGACATGCGTCTCCGGAAGATCGCCTGCGTCCGCGAGGGCCTGCGCGATCGCGCTTCGCGCCTTGCCCTCTCCTTTAGGACCGGTCGTGAACTGTGAGCGCGCCTCCGCCGAAGCGCGGGCGGCCAGCGCCGGCTTGAAGCGCGGGGCGAGGGCGAGGCACTTGTCGAGCAGGTCCAGCGCGCCGTCCTGGCCCAGCAGCTGGAACGTCAGCAGCCGGCTTCGGGCGCGGAGGTAGAGCGCCGTCGCCTCGGGGCCTGCGAGGCCTGCGTTGGCGAAGGTGGAGAAGCCCACGCGCAGCGACTCGGCGATGCGGCCGCCCAGGGCCTCCTGCATCTGGACCGCGGCTTCGAGATCATCCTCGAGCCGCTCCCGGAAGAGCTGGTCTCCGGTCCGCCCATCGAGCACGCGCGCCTCTACCCGCACGCGGCCGCCAATGACGGACAGCCGGCCTTCGACGGCGAAGTCGGCGTTCACGTCGTTCAAGACTCCGAGCGTGCTCTGCTGGCCCGCGGCGGACTCGTTCAGCGTGCGCACGCGGAGCCCTCGGGTCCGCGAGAGCACGTCCGCGAGCTCCGAGGTGAGCGCGCGCGCGACGTCCGCGTGAGCGGGTGGCGCCGCGAATGGGATGAGGGCGAGGCGCTTCGGCGCTCGCTGAGGCGCGGTGGGTGGGGTGACCGGGGCGTTGCCCACCGACGCCGTGTCGGCGAATGCCTGGGCCGTTGGTAAGGAGTACGAACGGACTTCTTCGGAGCCGGCGTCGAGCTTCTGGAGGCGGCCGATCAGCTCGGCGGCGGAGGGACGCGCGGCGGGCAGGGCGGAGAGGCAGTCGCCCACGATGGCGCGCAGCGCTCGGGCTTTCGGATCTTCGGACGGCGTGGATCTCGGCGCGCGCCCGCGCAGCCCGTTCATGAGCTCGTGGAGGATGAGCCCCAGCGCGTAGATGTCCACGCGATCGGTGATGGAGCTGCCGGCGCTCTGCTCTGGCGCCATGTACGCCGGCGTGCCGGAGACTTCGGTCTGCTCGGCGGCGGCGCCCGGCGCGATGAGCCTCGCGATTCCGAAGTCGGTGATCTTCACCCGGCCCTTGTCGTCGATGAGGATGTTCCCGGGCTTGAGATCCCGGTGCACGACATCCGCGGAGTGAGCGGCGGCGAGGCCCTCGGCGATCTGAAGCGCGATCGCGGCGGCCTCTTCCGCGGGGAGCATCAGCCGGCGAAGCAGGAGCGCTCGGAGGTCGGTGCCGGGGACGAGCTCCATCGTCAGATACGGCTGGCTCGCGTGCTGGCCGAGGTCGTGGATCCGGATCACGTTCCGGTGGCTGACCCGCCGCGCGAGCCGCACTTCGCTCCGGAAATTCTGCAGCGCGCTCTCTGGATCCCGGACGGACTCGCCCACGATCACGAGCTTGAGGGCCACCGGCTCATCGAGGTCGATGTCGTGAGCTGCGTAGACCTCGCCCATCCCGCCGCGGCCGAGCACCGATCCGACGCGATACCGCTGCGCGAAGGTGCTGCCTTCCTGGAGGATCGGACACGTCTCTGCGGCGGACAAGGCGTCGCGGAAGGTATCCGAAAGCGTGGGGCGGGTGGACGCGGCGCTCCGCTTCGATCGATCTGCTCACCGCCTCGGATGGGACGCTGAGGACGTCTCGGTCGGCGCGAACGCCAATTCAGCTGCGGCGGCCTGGAAGCGTAGTTTGGAAATCACTGACCGGCTTGCGGGCCACCCGTTCGTGCGATTTCCCCCGATCGACGTTGCCCGCCCCGGTCAGGTCTTTCCCAAAAATGTTCATGACGCGACTTGTCAATCGCAACGCGCCGCGTTATGAGTGTCCCGTCGCTGACCCACACCCCAGGAGAGCACCATGGCCCGCGCAGTCCCGCTGAACAAGAAGGTCGAGTCGTTCGTGAAGGAGCAGGTCGCCGAGGCGCGCGAGCGTCTCACCGTCGTCGAAGCCGGCGCCGAGAAGCTGGCGACGGACGTGGCGAGCCGCGCGCAGGACGTGGCCACCGACGTGGCGACCAAGGCGGAGAAGGCGGCGAACACGGCGGTGAAGGAGATCCGCACCCGCGCCAAGGTGGGCCAGAAGGAGGTCCGGAAGGTCCTCAACAAGGTGAAGCTCGACAAGGACAGCCCGCTCAACACGCTCAGGAACCGCGCGGAGAACGTGGCGGGCGAGCTGGGCAAGGCGCTCCAGTCGGTGCAGAGCCGGCTGTTCGAGGCGTCAGGCGTGGCGACCCAGTCGCAGCTTCGGTCGCTCGCGAAGGACGTGCAGAAGCTCAACAAGAAGGTTGAAGCGCTGCTCAAGTCGAACGCGTAAGTCCGCGTTTGGAAAGCCATTTTCATATCCGAACCGCCGGTGGCGTCCGTTTGTCGCCACGGTGGGACGGTGAGAGTTCAGGGGGGCTGGATTGCGCCAGCACCCCTGTGCTTAGGTCATTGCCTGTCGCGAAGGCCGGGTTGTCCTACACCTGCCTTCATGGGAGCAGCGTCGATGGAGTCGAAGGAACAGCAGCGGCGGCCGGTCGCCGAGTACTTCGAGAAGGTGTGGGGCGACCTCGAGAAGAACGTGGAAGAGGGCGTGAAGAAGGCGCTCTCCAAAGTGAAGGCACCCAAACGGGAAGAGATCGCGGAGCTGACGTCGCGCATCGACAGCATCGAAAGACGGCTGGATGCGCTGCTCCAGAAGAGGAAGTGAGTGCTGAGGAAGGTCTTCCACGCGATGCACCGGCTGTCGTCCGGCTGCGGCAAGCTGCCCCTGTTGGCGGCGCTGCTGCTGCTTGGGACGGCGCGGGTCGCCGCGTGGGTGGGACCTGACGAAGCACCCGCGCCCGTCATCGCCGCCGAGCCCTCCGGGGACAAGGCGATCATCGATGCGGTGCTCGCTCGAAGGGCGCCCGACCTGGGCCTGACGCTCCGGCGCCAGCTGACGCAGGCGATCACCGAAGAGGCGACCCGAGCGGGGTACGACCCACTCCTCATCGTGGCGATCATCGACGTGGAGTCGGACTTCGATGAGGGCGCGGTGTCCGAGAAGGGCGCGCGCGGCCTGATGCAGACCAAGCCGTCCACGCTCCAGTTCCTCGCCGAGCAGCAGGGCATTCACCTGACACGCGAGGAGACCTCCGCGGATGCGAGCCTCCAGGTCCGCCTCGCCATCCGATACCTGCGGCAGCTGCAGGATCGCTTCGCAGGGGATCTGGACTTCGCGCTGATGGCGTACAACGCCGGGCCCGCTCGGATAAGGCAGGCGATCAAAGAGCACGAGCTGGACACGTTCCGGAGCTATCCGGGGCTCGTGAAGCACGACTACAAGCGGTTCCGCGAAGGTCAGGGCCTGGTGGGTGATTGGGCGCTGGCGGTGCGGGACGCGCACGAGCAGCACTGAATTATCGGCGGCCGGGTCCCGTTCGAGTAGAACAGGAGGTCGCCATGACCCTTCGTAGACTTGTGGTGCTCTGTGCCGCGCTGTGCTCCGCGCAGGCATTCGCCGGTGGGCTGTACCTGAACGACGTCAAAGTCGGTTCGGTGGACGTGTCCGGCATCGACGCGACCGGGCTCAAGTTCGACAACGCGAAGATCCGCTTCGACGAGAAGGGGAACCTCTTCATCGACGTGAAGGGCTACTCGATCAAAGTCGAGGGCGGCGGCAAGAACACCGCGAGCAGCACCGGCACTCAGACGGACGACTCGGGCGGACCGGCGCGGCTCACCCGGCGCTACTTCCTCGTCACCGAGCAGTCCGTGCCCGGGATGACCGAGTACGACGTGGACGTCTACATCAACTCGAAATGGATCCGGAAGCTGCGGAACAACGAAGAGCAGATCGTCACCGAGATCACCAAGTACCTCCAGCCCGGGAAGAACACGGTGCTGATGACAGCGAAGAAGGTCGCGGTGGGCGACCGGAAGAGCTACTCGGCGGACCACGTGTTCCGGGTGATCATCGGCGAGGGGAACGTGGGCGGCGACAACGTGATGATCGACAACCCGGTGGTGACGTTCAAGCGGACGGCCGCCGACACGGGCGACGTCTCACAAGAGTTCACCTTCACGACCCGGTAGCCGCTTGTTCACCTTCGACGAACGCATCCGCGGTCTGCCGGTCAGCCGCGAATCGGTGCAGGTGCTGTATCAGTCGCTCAACTCGCCGCAGCTCGGCATTCCGGGCAAGCAGGCGGGGCCCGCGCAGGCGTACATCGCCGGGTTTCAGGGGCCGAACGGCTCCGCGCTGTTCATCTACCTCTACCTCGCCGAGTCGCAGGACTGCGCGGTCTACGTCTGCGACAAGCGGAACATGGGCCCCGACGAGTTCGCGGCGGAGGAGAACGAGGCGCTCGGGTTCGTGGAGTCCATGGGGTTCATGATGGACAACCTGAACTTCACGAACATCGCGCCCGAGCAGCAGGACGAGCTGATGAAGACCCTGCCGCTGTTCCAGCGCGACGTGCGGTCCGCAGGGGCGGCGGCGTCCACGCCCAAGGCACAGGAGGCGAAGAAGTCGCCAGCGGTGCTTCTTGGCCGCATCCTGTCGTCGTTCTGAAACAGCGAGGGGTCACGATGTTCCGTTCTGTTGTGCTGGTGCTCGCCGCATCCGCGGTCCTCTTTGGCTGCCGCCACATCCCCGACGAGAAGGAGCGGCAGGGCGCGCAGATCCACTACGACCTCGGCATCAACGCGCAGAACTCCGGCCAGCCGCAGGAGGCGTACAAGGAGTTCTCCGAGGCGCTGAAGCTGGATCCGTTCTTCCCCGAGGCGCACAACGCGATGGGGCTCCTGCTCCACTTCGGCTTCCACAAGTACGACGACGCCATCGCGCAGTACCAGGAGGCGCTCAAGAACCGCCCCGAGTTCTCTGAGGCGAAGACGAACATGGGCAACGTGTATCTGGAGCAGGGCAAGTACGACGAGGCGATCAAGCTCTACGAAGAGGCGCTGAACGACATGCTCTACGCGACGCCCTTCATCGCGCAGGGCAACCTCGGCTGGGCGCTCTACAAGAAGGGCGATACCGCCGGCGCCCTCGATCACATCAAGGCCGCGGTGACGATGAACCCGAAGTTCTGCCTCGGCTACAAGAACCTGGGGCTCATCCACGACGCCGAAGGCAAGGCGGACGAGGCGTGCAAGCAGTACGCGAAGTACGTGGAAGCGTGCCCGGACGTGGGCGACGCGTGGTACCGGCAGGGCGTCTGCCTGGGCAAGTCCGGCGATCCGGCGAAGGCGAAGGAGGCGTTCGCCGCGTGCCAGAGCAAGGCCGGCAGCAACGATGACCTGCGCGACCAGTGCAAGAGGTTGCAGGACGCGATGCAGTGACGATCCGTTTGCATTGAGCGGCGGGCCCTCAAGGTATAGAGCGTCAGCCGCTCGCTCATGGACCACGCGGACTTCGGCAAGTACCTCGCACAGCAGCGCGCACTGCGCGGGTTGAGCCTTGCTGACGTGGCCAAGGAGACGAAGATCTCCGAGTCGCTGCTGAAGGCGCTGGAGTCCGGTCAGACCGAGCGGCTGCCCACGCGGATCTTCGTGCTCAACTACGTGAGGGCGTACGCGCTCGCGGTGGGGCTGAACGCGGAGGACACGGTCCTTCGCTACGAAGAGATCGACAAGACGGTGCAGACGGTGCCGCCTCCGCCTGCGCTGGAGCGCGCTCGGCAGCGGAAGGCGTGGGTGCAACTGCTGGTGATCGTGCTCGTGGTCGCTGCCGCGGCCGCCGCGTTCTTCTGGTGGAACCGCCCTCCGATCCGGCTGCCGCACTAGCGGATGGACCGGTTCGTCGAAGAGGCGATCATCCTCGGGACCGTGGACTACGGCGACGCGGACAGGCTCGTCACGCTGTTCACGCGAGGCAAAGGAAAGCTGACGGCGTTCGCCGCCGGGGCGCGCAAGTCCAAGCGCCGGTTCGCGGGCGCGCTGGAGCCGGGGACGTTGGTGAAGGCGCAGCTCGTCGCCCGGCATGGGACGACGTTCCGGCTGGATTCGGTGGACATCGAGCGCGGCTTCTATGCGGTGCGCGCGGATCTCCCCCGCATCTCCCGAGCGCTCTACGCCGTGGAGCTCTGCCGAGAGCTCATCCGCGACGAGCAGCCGCACGAGGAGCTGTTCGAGCTGCTCGGCCGCTATCTGGATCTGCTGGAGCGGAATCAGGCGGGGCCGACGTCGCTGCTCGCGTTCGAGCTGGAGGCGCTGGAGCACACCGGCCTCATGCCGCGCTTCGACGTCTGCGCGATCTGCGGCGGAGCGCTGATTGAGCCGCTGCGGTTCGATCCGGATCACGGCGGCGCGGTCTGCGCGAACGACGCGCTGCGAGCCCCTCACGGCGTGGGCGTGGACGCCTCCCTCATCGCGGCGCTCCGCGCGATTCAGCAGGGCGAGCGCAAGCCGCTGCCCCCTCAGGCCCGGCAGCGCGCCCGGGAGTTGTTGAACCTCTTCATCGCCACCCAGCTCGGACGGAAGCTCAAGAGCGTGGACTTCATGGCGCAGGTCGGACTGGACTAGCGCGCCATGGCGTTGGACGTGATCTGCGTAGGCGAGACGCTGGTGGATTTTCTGCCTGCCGAGCCCGGGCACAGGATGCGCGACGTGGAGAGCTGGGTGCGCTGCTCGGGCGGGAGTCCGGCGAACGTGGCGATCGGGGTCGCTCGGCTGGGAGGGACCTCCGCGATGCTGGGCGTCGTGGGGCACGACGAGTTCGGCGCGTACCTGCGCGAGAGCCTCGGCCGCGAAGGCGTGGACGTGAGCCACCTGCGCCAGACGGAGGAGGGGAAGACCGGGCTCGTGTTCATCTCGCTGGGGGAGAAGGGCGAGCGATCGTTCTCCTTTCACCGCACCCGCGCGGCCGAGTTCTTTCTGGCGGACCGAGACGTGGACGAGCCGTTCCTGCGATCCGCGAAGGCGCTGCACTTCGGGAGCAACTCGCTGCTGTTTCGCGAGGCTCAGCGCGCGGCGATTCGGATGGCGGAGATCGGGAAAGCGGCGGGGCTGCTCGTCTGCGTCGATCCGAATCTGCGGCTGCACGTGTGGCCGGATCCGAACGAGCTCAAAGAGGTGATCAAGCGGCTCGTTCCCGGCGCTTCGATGGTGAAGCTCGCGGAGGATGAGATTGAGTTCGTGACCGGATCGACCGACCCGGAGAAGGCGCTGGAGCTGCTGCGTGCGCAGGGCGTGGTGCTTCCGATCGTCACGCTGGGCGAGCGTGGCGCGGTGCTGCTCGTGGGGGACCGGGTGGTGAGTGTCTCGGCGCCTTCCGCCAGGGTGATCGACACGACGGGGGCGGGGGATGGGTTCGTGGCGGCGATGTTGTTTGGGGTGACGCGCGCGTTCGGGACGCCGGCCGCGCTCTCCGCTGCGCACGTTGGGGAGATCCGGCAGCTGGCCGCGTTCGCCTGCGCGGCGGGGGCTCGGGTTTGTGAGCGGCTTGGCGCGGTGAGCGGGTTGCCTCGGATCGAGGAGCTGTCCGCGGTCGTTCCTGCATATCTGCGAGGGTGACGCGCGCGCGTCGCTTGCGCCGGTCCCGAAGGGTTTACGGCGCGGTCGCCGGGCAGAAGCCTGACAGCGGCGCGCAGGCTTTGAGGTATTCGTGCGGCTCGCCGTTGTCGGCGCAGAACAGCTGCGGGCCGTTCTCGTTCTCAACGAGGAAGCTCTGGCAGCTGATGCTCGTGCCGGGGCTGGAGGAATCAGCGGGGCAGGCCTGACCGACTCCGCCGCATTCGAAGATCACGCCGGTGCAGCTGAAGCCGGACGGACAGTCGGTGTTGTCCACGCAGTGGATGCCGCAGAAGCGCTGCGTGTTCGAGCCCTCGGACACGAAGAGCAGACAGGAGGCGGTGTTCGGCGGCGCGGTGGGGCAGTCGCTGGAGTTGCTGCAGGGCTCGCAATCGCCGCGGCCAGATCTCGTCGCGCAGGTGCCATTGCTCGGGTTGCAGAAGTTGTTCGCGTTGCACCAGTCGCTGTCGCGGCAGAAGTTCGTGCACTGGCCGTTCACGCACGCGAGCTTCTGCGCGCAGTCCGAATCCTTGCGGCAGCCGTTCTTGCACGTCGCGGTCGCTGGATCGCAGATCTGGCTGAAGGGGCACTGGTCATCCAGCGTGCACGGGCCGAACGGGATGCACTGATTCGTCGTGACGTCGCAGAACGTCGTCGGCGGGCAATCCAGGTTCGAGGTGCACCCCGCCACCGACTGACAGAAGCCGAGCGAGTTGCAGTAGTGGCCTGGCTTGCACCCGGTGTTGTTCACGCACTTGCACGAGCCGGTGGCCGGATCGCAGACGTTGCCGGTGCCGCAGGAGGCGTTGTTGATGCAGATGCAGCGGTCTCCGTTGGGATCCTTCTTGAAGCCGCCCGGACAGCACGAGTCACCGGCGCAGACGCACGCCCTCACGTTTGCGTTGTACTTGTGGTCTGGCGGGCAGCAGCTGTCCTTGGCGCAGACGCAGTCCTTCTTCACGTCGTCGAAGCGGTAGTCCACCGGGCAGCAGTCGTCGGAGGCGCAGTCGCACTGATCGGTGAGCGGGTTGTACGCAGTGCCTTTGGGGCAGCAGAGGTCGTCGGTGCACGCGCACGCCTTGAGATCATCTTTGTACGTGTAGCCGTCCGGGCAGCAGTCCTGAGCGGCGCAGGTGCAGCGCTGCTGATCTTCGAGCCACACGTGATCCTTCGGGCAGCAATCAGACGCGCCGCACACGCAGAGATCCGCGTCGGTGTCGAAGTGGTAGCCCGCGGGGCAGCAGGAGGAGGCTTTGCACTCGCAGAGCCCTTCGTTGCACGCGTAGCCGTCCGGGCAGCCTTCGTCCGTGACGCACTTGCAGACGCCGTCCACGTCCCGCATCCCCAACGGACACGCCGGCACCAGCGCCGTTCGAGCGCACGAGGAGGCGAGGAGGGCGAGTGTGAGGAGCGCCAGCGCTCGCGGAAGCTGTCGAGCGAAGGAGGTCATGGCGCGATCGCGTACTCGATGCGGATGGTCGCGCCCGGCGGCGGCACGTAGTTGCCGAGGAACGCGATGCTCTGGGTGTCCGCTTTGTACGTCCAGCCGTTCACCGGATCGCGCGGGATGGTGACGCTGTTCACCTGCACGTTCAGCGTGGACGGATCGGCGGCGATGGAGAGCGGGAAGATCCTGCGCAGCGTGTTGATGGCCTGTGCGATCCGGATGAGCGTGTTCTCGAACGACTGATCGCAGATCGAGCCGATCACGCCGCCGGTCTTCGTCGCCAGCGACGAGTAGCGGAACGCGGGCTCAGCCAGGCCGCCCCAGAAGATCTGCTCGCCCGGGGGATAGCAGCCGTTCGGCGTCGTCCCTCCGATGACGCTGAAGGAGACGAGGTTCTCGTTGCCGCGGCCTTTCACGCCTTTCAAAAAGCGCGCGTAGTAGCTGCTGTCGCCGAAGCTGCTGTCGTCCTCGTCGCTGACCGCGATCACCGCGAGCGCGGCATCGGTCCGGATGAAGCCCGCGTTCGCCCCACCGGGCTGCAGATTGGGCGGCGTGAGCGCCTTCTCCATCATCTTGAACGCCTGCTCCCAGCGCGCTCGCGAGTCGGGGAACGTGGTGTTCGCGAGGAAGACGTTGCGTTTGTCGGGCGTGTTGTTGGTGATGATCTTCACCGTCTGCCCGATGAGCTTTCCTTCGTCCTCGGCGTTCGTGCTGATGACGCCGATCTGGTAGTTCGTCTGCACCGCCTCGAGCTCGGTGAGGAAGCGATCGAAGTTGCCGCCCAGCGTCGCGCGCTGGTTCTTCATCGAGCCGGAGTCGTCGATCACCCAGAGGATGTCCGCTCGGCCGGGGCCCTGCTGAAAGATGTCCACCTGCGTCGCGGGGAGCGCGTTCGGATCGCGCACCTCCACGCGCTTCAAGACCTCCTGGTTCAGCTTCGGCGGCAAGAGCACGACCGGCGAGAGCTTCGGCGGTGCGATGTCGGGCCGCGCTTCCGAACGCCCGGACTCCGACCCCGCCTTGTCGCAGGCACAGATACCGAGCAGGAGCAGGGAAGCGAGGAGCGGGCGCAGCATGGAGGCGCGGAGGACTCTGACCAAACGCATCCGGTGTAGCAAGCATCGCGCCGGGAGGGATTGGCCCATGGGCAGAGGCGCTTAGGGCATCTGTTCGTTACGTGGACGGGGCAGCACTGTCGCGGTGGTGTGCAGAGATCGTCACGCGCGTCTGCAGTGCGAAGTGCGGTAACGTGCTTTCGAGTTCGCTTCGGCCGGGCGGAACCACCTGTACATGAGAGCGCTCGTCCCCTTTCTGATTCTGTGCGCCGTGGCGGAGGGCTGCCGCTGTGGCCCGGACACCGCGACGGCCGTCACCATCCGGATCAAGAACTCGGGCCGTTCGCCGATGTTCGTGGACAGCACCGACGGGCGCCTCGGCGTGGAGATCCAGCGCAGGGTGAGTGGCGATTGGTTCTCGTTCATCGAGCAGCCGGCCTGCGGGTGCCAGGCGTGCGATCAGGTCTGCAATGGCGTCTGCGCCTGTGCTCCGCTCGCTTCCACGGTGACGAAGCTCGCTCCGAACAGTGCGACGGAGCGCACGTGGGGCGGGGTGGTGCAGGTGGAAGGCACCGGATCGTGCGGCGTGCTCGCGGGGCCATCCTGCGTGCGCCCGGAGAACGCGCCGGTGGACGAGACGTTCCGCGCGAAGCTCTGCTACGCGCTCAGCGTCCCGAGAGCGCCCTCCAACATCGACGCCGGCGAGCCGTTTCCGGGAAATCTTCCGGACGCGGGCATCGTGTGCTCGACGAAAGAGTTCGCGATCCGCGACGGGCTCGTGGAGCTCGGCGTGGCGAAGGGCGCGCCCTGCACGCAGCAGAGCGACTGCACGAACCCGGACGAGCTCTGCCTCGACGGTGAATGCACCACCGCGTGTCCGGCGAACGACGTGCCACAGCTCGGCGCGGGCTGGCAGGTGGCGGTGGAGATGGGCGACGACACGCTCTTCACGCAGAACGTGGGCACCGGCGTGACGACGTATACGGCAACCGGCGCCGTCTCGAACGTGAGCTACAGCAACGGCATCATGGACCTGCGGCTCAAGTCCGGCGGGCTCAACGCGGAGGTGTTCGTGACGACGCCCGCGACGTATCAGGTGGCGTTCACCGCGAATGAGACGGTGACCGTGACGGTGGTGGACCGCTCCAGCAAGGACAACCCGGGGCAGCGCGGGGCGGTGATTCGCGACTCGGCGGGAAATCTTCTGCTCGCGGCCGACGTGGGACAGAGCGGGCTCGCACTGACCGCCGCCGACACCGCGCCCTTCAGCGTGGACGTGGAAGCTGGCGAAGTGCTCGGCTGCGCCTCCACCGACTGCGGCAAGGAGCTGCAGCTCAAGACGATCTTCAACGGCGGGCCCCAGCCGGTTTCGGTCTCGTCTGGCGAGGCGCTCCCGGTGGTCGTGGGCAATCAGGCGTACAAGCTCGTGAACGCGGCGAACTTCAAGTTCGGCAGCTCCGTCTGCGCGCAGACGCGGCTCACCCCGTACGTGATCATGAACACGCGGCAGGGTATCGCGCCTTGAGCAACCTCCCGGCGCGGGCGTTGATCGTGGACGATGATGCGCTCGCGCGGCGGGCGCTGGAGGACATCCTCGCGCGGGGCGGTTTCTTCCCGGTGTCGGTGCCGGATATCCGCACCGCGCTCACGCAGCTGGACGGCGGCGCGCCGGACCTGGTGATCGCGGATCTGGTGCTGCCGGATGGCTCCGGGATTCAACTGGTGGAGGAGATCCGTCGCAGGCCCGGGCTGCACCGTTGCGCCGTGATCGCCATCAGCGCGAGGCGAGAGCCGGCGGTAGTCCTGGCGGCCTTCAACGCCGGCGCGGACGACTTCGCGGCGAAGCCTTTCGCGGGCGAGGAGTTTCTGGCCAGAGCGCAGCTCGCGGTGAGGCGCAGGCGCGAGCTGCCGGTGAACTCGGGCCGCAGCGAGCGCAAGGATGTCGCCGCGCTCTTCTGCGATGTGCGCGGGTTCACCGCCGTGGCGGCGCGGCTGGATCCCGAGTCCGTCGTGGAGCTCTTGAATGGCCTGTTCGAACGGCTGGTCGCGGACGTCGTGTTGCGCGGCGGGGTGGTGGACAAGTTCCTCGGCGATGGGCTGCTCGCGCTGTTCGGGATGAATGACGCCCGGAACGACAACGAGCTCCGCGCAGTGGGCGCGGCGTTGGCGATGGTGGAGAGCACGCAGGCGTACACGCGCGAGAGCCTGGTGCTGGATGGCCGGCCGCTGAACGTGGGCATCGGAATCGCGAGCGGCGAAGTCGTCGTCGCGCCCGTTGGCGCTCGGACGTTCCGGCAGGTGACGGCGATCGGTGACTCGGTGAACCTCGCGTCGCGGCTGCAGGGCGTCGCGGCCGAGGGCGAGGTGCTCATCTGTCCGCGGACGTTCTCGCGCATCGGCGAGAAGGTGGAGTGCGGGGCTGCGCGCGAGGTAACGCTGAAAGGCATCGCCGGAACGCCGCGCATTCATCCGGTGCTCGCGCTGCGGCCCGAGGCGTTTCTGGGATGAAGGCGTGGTGGCTTGTGCTGCTGCCGGGGCTCGCGCTCGGGGGCGAGCCCATCGGCGATCTCCACGAGCACGTGACGATGAAGGCGGCGCTGCCGTTTCTGAGCTCGCACCTCGCGTCCGATCCCGATGACTTCCTCTCCAATCAGATCGACCCCGAGGCGCTGCGGGCCGCTGGCGTGCGCGTCATCTTCGCGACGGTGTGGCCGCCGGTTCGCCTGAGGCCGGGCCGGAGCGCATTGGATGAGGCGATCCATCAGCTCGATCTCCTCCGAGCGCTCCCCCGGCGCGACGCGACCTTCGCCATCGCCTCGAACGCGAGTGAGCTGGAGGCGATCTCCGCCTCCGGCCGCATCGCGCTCCTGCCTGCGGTGGAAGGCGCGGAAGGGATTCGAAAGGTCGAGGACGTGGACGCGCTGTTCGCCGCGGGCGCGAGATCGATTGGCCTCACGCACTTCGTGGACAACGCCATAGGCGGCGCGGAGAGCGGGCAGTTCGGGTCCATGGGCTCGCTGCTCTTCGACGGCAGGGCGGACGGGTTGACCGCCTTCGGCAAGCTCGCGGTGGGCCGCATGATGGACCTCGGCATCGTCGTCGACGTCGCGCACTGCAGCGAGCGCACGGTGGAAGATGTGCTGCAGCTCGCGGAGGCAAAGCGGGTGCCGATCATCAGCTCGCACATCGGCTCGGGGATGGCCGAGGCGCGGACGATCACGGACGATCACGCCCGGCGGATTGCGGCGGTTGGAGGCTTGCTGGGCGTGGGCCTATATCGCCACGACGCCCTGAAGCCGGTGCCCGCTGCGGATCGCTTCGACGGCTTCGTCGAAGGGACCTGCGACGAGGCGATCTCGCACTGGGTTCACCTCATCCACGTCGCCGGCGCGGAGGCGGTGGTGCTGGGGAGCGACTTCTCCAGCCCCATTCACCGCGGGAGAAGAGGCGGCAGCTGTCCGGACGGGATCCGCAACACGCGCGATCTGCCGGCGCTGTTCTCGGCCTTGGCGAAGCGGGGCGCGAAGCTTTCGGGCAGTGGCTCGCGGATCATCCAGCTCGTCCGGAAATGTGAGGCAGCGGCGGATCCTTCGCGGCGGAGCGAGGCTGAAAGACTCAGGGTCCCCCGGCGCCCGGCGTTCGACTCCGCCCTCTGAGCAGCGGCCGGTTTCTGCGTTAGGATGCGCGCCCCGAACGTGCCGAGCGCCCCAGATCTCCACCGCGGTCAAAAAGTCGGCAAGTACGAGATCCTGACCCGACTCTCGATCGGGGGGATGGCGGAGCTGTTCCTCGCGTTCACCGCGGGCCCGGGCGGGTTCCGGAAGTTCGTGGCGCTCAAGCAGATCCTTCCGGACATCAAGAAGGACGAGTCGTTCGTGAAGATGTTCCTCGACGAGGCGCGGATCACGGCCGCCCTAGCGCACGCGCACATCGGGCAGGTCTACGACCTCGGCATCGAAGAGGGCGAGCTGTACCTCGCGATGGAGTTCATCTCCGGCCAGAACCTCGAGCAGGTGGTGAAGGCCGCGAAGAAGAAGGAGACGCCGATACCCATCGGCTTCACCGCGACGTCGATCCGCGACTCCGCCGTTGCGCTGCACTACGCGCACAACTTCGTCGATCCGGCAGGAAAGCCTTCGCCGGTCATCCACCGCGACGTAAGCCCGAAGAACGTGATGGTCACGTACCAGGGCGCGGTGAAGGTGATCGACTTCGGCATCGCCAAGGCGAAGGGCCGGCTGAACCGAACGCAGGTCGGGATGGTGAAGGGGACGTCCGGGTACATGTCGCCCGAGCAGGTGCGCAATCAGCCTCTGGATGGACGCAGCGATCTGTTCTCGCTGGGCGTGATGCTGCACGAGCTGCTTACGGGCCAGCGGCTGTTTCAGGCGCCGCACGACGCCGCGATGATGCTGGCGATTGCGGAGGCGAACGTCCCCGATCCGCGCGAGCTGAACCCGGAGGTTCCGGCTGCGCTGGCGGAGGTGACGCTCAAGGCGCTCGCTCCGGAGAAGGAGAAGCGGTTCGCGACCGGGAAGGAGTTCGCGCGCGCGTTGGAGGCGGCGTCACCGGGGCTGCTTTACGA
>JBJMQN010000372.1:0-5751 GCA_045802665.1 Myxococcaceae bacterium
CGGTTCGGTGCCGGCGGTGGCGCACGCGGCGAGGGTGGCTCTCGCGGCGGCGGCCGGTTCGGTACCGGCGGTGGCGCACGGGGCGAGGGTGGCTCCCGCGGCGGCGGCCGGTTCGGTGCCGGCGGTGGCGCGCGCGGTGAGGGCGGCGGCCGCGGCGGTTCGCGCGGTGGACCTCGAGGTGGATCGTCGCGGGGCGGCGGGAGCCGACGCGGTCCTCCCCGCGGTGGTGGCCGACGGTAAGGCCCGCGGATTTCATTGTGGCGTTTTGTGCACCGAAATCGCCTCGGATGCGGGGCAAACGCGGTGAAAACGGTGCAAAACTCTACGCAATGAAACCAACGTCGCGGCACGCATGGCCGACGACGCGACGCGCGCGATGATGGATGCGGGGCTCGCTGCTACCGCGCCTGCGCCGGGTGGGGCCTCTGGATCTGCAAGGTGGGTGCCTCGGTCGCAAGCCGGTGCGGCCGACCGCCCGTCCCGCACGTTGGAGCTGGGCGAAGTCTGCTTCCTCGGAACACCGACCCACGCGGAACGTCAGCGCGTCCAGCGCCGTGGCGAAGATGCAGAAGAGCGCCACAGCGCCCCGTGCGCCGTCCTGATCTCACGAACTCGGGCGGACGGTCCCGCACCTGAACGCCCGATGACCGTCACCCGTCCTTTCCGACCTGCACTCCCACCCTCAGGGTTTCCCCCTTCCCGCGGCGTTCGGTTGATATAAGAACGCGTCCTTGCTGAGGATTCCCCCGGGGGCACATTGCGCGGCCTGAGATTCATCATCACGGCATTTGGCCTCAGCCTTTTCGTTCTGTCCGGCTGCGACAACGGCCGCGACACGTTGCTCGCCAACCTTCAATCCACGCGTCCCGAAGAGCGCGCGCTGGCGGTGAAGAAGCTCGCCGAGAAGGCGCGCCCCGAAGATCTCGTGCTGTTCACGTCCGCCGCGAAGGATCCGGCGTCCATCGTTCGTGCTGAGGCGGCTCAGGCGCTCGGCAAATCCCAGGATGAGCGCGTCGTGGATCTCCTCGGCGACATGCTCGGGGACGACTCCGACGACGTGCAGGCCAACGCGGCGATGGCGCTCGCGGAGATCAAGACTGAGAAGGCGAAGGCCTATCTCACCTCCCAGTACGCTCGCCGCGGCCGCAACACCCGCATCGCGATCGTGCAGGCGCTGAAAGCCGCGAACGTCCCCGGCGCGATGGCGGGCGTCGTCTCCAGCGAAGCGAAGACCATCTGGGATCGCAACCTCGAGGCGCTCACCAAAGACACGCTCCCGGAGCAGGTGGCCGCCGCGGAGGAGCTCGGCAAGAGCGGCCGCGCGGAGGCCGTCACCCGCCTCCTGGGCCTGCTCAAGGACAGCCAGGTGATGCTCGCCGCCGCTGCGGTCCGCGGCCTCGGGTACGCGGGCGATCACCGCGCCGTTCAGCCGATCTCCGAGCTCCTCAACGAGAACTTCCCCGAGCTCCGCGAGTCCGCGTGCAACGCGCTCATGCGGCTGCAGGATCCGCAGGCGTTGCCGAAGCTTCAGGAAGCCGCGCTCGAGAAGAGCGCGACCTCGTCCGTCGCGACCGCCGCGATCCTCGAGATGCCGCGGCAGCCGGACACCGACAAGGCGCTCTGCGTGATCGCGCTCGACGGCTCCGCGGTGGATGCGCTCGCGGTGGGTCGTGAGCTTCGAAAGCGCGGCGGCTGCCCTGCGGAGCTGCTCACCGAACGTTGGTCGAAGCAGGGCGGACAGGCGGCGGTGCTGCAGGGCGCGGTTGCGCTCGGGCCGCTCGCGAAGGATTGGCTGCCGAAGATCCTGCCGCTGCTCCAGAGCTCGGATCCCGCGCTCAAGCTCCTCGCCGTCCGCGCCATCGGGGCGATCGGTGACGCGTCCGCGGCGCCGACTCTTCAGAAGCTCTACGACTCGGAATCCAAGAACGTGGACACGCTCCGCGCGGACTGGGTCACCGGCCCGCTGCCCGAAAAGTTCGAGCCCGGCTTCGATGGTCCTCTGGTCCCCGTCGATCAGGCGTCATCCGGCGACGAGGGCAAGGGCAAGGACGCGCGCGGCAAGTTCGACGATCTCTTCCGGCGCCTCAACGAGCTCAACAAGGCCCGCAACGCGAACAGCAACAAGAAGCCCACCGATCAGCGCGCGCCCACGGAAGTGGTGGACGACGTGACCGACGATCAGGTGAGCCTGCTCGCCGCGGTGCTGACGTCTCTCGGCGAGCTCAACGCGCCCGGCGCCTTGGAGCTCCTCAAGCCCCGAGCGAAAGAGTCCTCTCCGCTCCTCCGTCAGGCCGCGATGGTGGGCCTGATTCACCTTGGCCCAGAAGGCATCGAGCTTGCCCGCGCGGGTCTGTTCGATGCGGACCGTGACGTGCAGACCGCGGTGGCCGGCGCGCTCGGTGAGCAGGGCGAGGCGGGACAGTCGGCGATTGCGAAGACGCTCTCGGAGTACGCGGGCGACAAGCTGCCGCTGCTGGATGCGCTGGGAGACAACGGCGCGACGGCGTCTGCCGCGGGGCCGCTGATTCAGATCCTGAAAGAGGGCGGGGCGGAGGCGGCTATAGCGGCGCGGCTTCTTGGCGAGCTCAAGTCGAAGGAGGCGGTGGATCCGCTGATGAAGAACCTGCAGGACCCGACGTCCGTCGCTCGGCGCGAAGTGCTGATCGCGCTCGGGAAGATCGGCGATTCGAAAGCCGCTGAGCTCATCTCCAAAGATCTCTACGACGACAGCCCCGACGTTCGCGCCGCCGCGGCGGAGGCTCTGGGGAATATGGGCGCGGGGCAGATGTCAGAGCCGTTGGATGCACTCAAGGGCGACTACTATCGCCGCGTCCGCGAGCTCGCCGAGGGCGCGCTCTCCCGGCTCTCCAACGCCTCCACCGTTCCGGAGGCCCACAAGTAGATGGCGCCTGACCTGCGAAAGCTGAAGGAGAAGGCCACCGAGGCTTTCGCGAAGGGCAAGTTCGCCAAGGCGGCGGAGTTCTACGCCGACTACTGCAAGGCGGACCCGAAGGATCTCCAGGCGCGGCTGCGCATGGGCGACGCGTTCGCGAAGGCCGGCAACAAGCCCAAGGCCATCGACGCGTACAGCTCCGCCGCCGAAGGCTTCGCGCGCGACGGCTTCCTCCCCCGAGCCATCGCCGCCTCCAAACTCATCCTCGAGCTGGATCCGGCCCACAAGGGCGTCCAGCAGATGCTCGCGGATCTCTACGCGCGAAAAACGGGAGGCCCGGCATCGGGAGGTGCCCGTCGTCCGTCGCCCTCGGCAGGTGCGTCCGCCGTGGCGATGGCGAACGAGATCCCGAGCCCCGGTACTCGCAAGGACGCGATCGAGCTGCCGCCGGATTCGCCCGAAGACTCGAAGACGCAGATCGAGACCACCTCGGCGCCAGCGGCGAGCCAGAAGGACAAGGGCGCGACGCCGAGCCCGCTGACCCGCAAGGACGCGATCGAGCTGCCCGAGGACGACAGCGCTTCGGGGGAGAATTTCATCGAAGGCTCCGCCCCGCCACAGGCCAGGGTCGTCGCCGCGCCGCCGCCCAAGCCTGCCGCGTCCGCGCCGAGCAAGCCTTCGACGATTGCTCCGCCGCCGCCCGCTTCCACCGAGGAGATCTCGCTGGATCTCGGCCCGGCCGCGCCCGTGGAGATCGTCGAAGAGTCCTCGAAGAAGCCGGCCGGCGCGAAGGTCTACGATCTGTCGCTCGACGACGGCGGGATCGATCTGTCCTCCGAGCTTCCTCCTGAGCTGCAGCTGGGCAGCACGCCCACGCCTGCCTCCGCGGCGACGAAGAAGGAAGAGATCGCAATCGAGCTGGAGCCCGCTTCCGCGCCGGAAGTGCCGATCGAGGTCGAGAGCGGCAAGAAGGACGAGGTCGCGCTCGAGCTGGACACGCCGAAGCGCGCGGCACCTGCCGAAGTGTCCATCGAGCTCGACGCTCCGAAGCGCGGCGACAGCTCGAAGAACGAGGATCAGGAGAGTCGGGAACGCGCGCGCGCTGATGTCGCGGCTGCGCTCGAACGTGCCCGCCGCCCCGAGGCGAAGAAGGCGCCCGACGCGGACGAGGACTCTGGCGCGGTCGTGGAGATCGATCTCGACACGCCCAACCGGAAGCTCCCGGAGCCGCCGCCCGCCCCGGAGATGATGGAGGTCAGCTTCGAGCCGGTGCCTCCGCCCGCCGCGGTTCCGCCCGGGCTCGGCGCGAAGTCCGCCAGCAAGCCCATCGCGCCGCCGTCGACGAGCCGCATCTGGCTGCCGCCCGCGGTCACGGGCCGAGAAGCTGCCGAGACCGCTGCGGCGCAGAGCGCGGCGCCCACGACCGAGGGCCCGACGTCGCCCTTCGCCACGCCCACTCAGCGCCGCGTGCCGCGCACGGACATCGAGTCTTCGCTCGAGGCGCTCTCGCGCTTCTCCGAGATCGACTCCGAGCTTCAGAAGCCGCTGCCTCCCGCGCCGCTGCCGCTGCCGAAGAAGACCGAGAAGGCCGCGGCGAAACTGCCCGCCGAAGCGCCCCCGCCGAAGCCGCCCGAGATCAAACCGGCCGAGGTGAGCAAGGCGCCGCCCCGGCGCATGTCCTTCACCGAGCTGGAGCTGGAGGGCGATTCGCTGCTGCACGCCGTCGAAGCCGCTGCCGCCGTGGGCCAGTCCCAGCGCGGAGAGGAAGAGGCGTCGGAGGAGACGAGCTACAGCATCGACGACGCGCCGTCCGAGGCCGCTGCCGCCTCCGGCGAGCTGCCGAAGATCCCGCTCTTCTCGGATCTGCCTCCGGATGCGTTCATCGAGCTGTTCGAACGCTGCCCGCTGCGCCGCTTCAACGAGGGCGACCGGATCTTCGATCAGGGCAGCGTGGGGGACGCCTTCTACGTGATCTGCGCCGGCGCGGTGAAAGTGTTCCGGATGGATGCAGGAACCCGCCGCGATCTCGCGACGCTGCAGGAAGGCACGTTCTTCGGCGAGATGGCGCTGCTCTCCGGCTCCCCGCGCACCGCGTCCGTGGAAGCTTCCGGCGAGGATACGCAGCTGCTGGAGATCTCCGCGCCGGTGCTCACGCACCTCTCGCACACGTACCCGCAGGTCGCTCAGGCGCTCAAGAAGTTCATGCGCCAGCGCCTGCTCTCGAACGTGATGAACAGCTCCGCGCTCTTCGCGCCCTTCAACAAATCCGATCGCCGGATGCTGGTGGAGAAGTTCCGCGCGCGCGACGTCCAGAAGGGCGAGGTCCTCATCCGCGAGGGTGAACGCAGCGACGGCCTCTACATCGTGCTCTCAGGCGAAGTGCAGGTGAAGAAGGGCCACCAGCTCCTCGCGCACCTCAAGGAGGGCGAGGTCTTCGGCGAGATGTCGCTCTTGCAGAAGAGCCCCGCCACCGCCACGGTTCAGGCCTCCAAACGGACCTCGCTCCTTCGTCTCCCGCGGGAGCAGTTCGACGAGATCGTCCTCTCGCACCCGCAGATCCTGATGCTCGTCGCGGAGCTCACCGACACGCGCAAGAAGGAAACCGAAGCGCTGCTGTCCGGCGCGGTGAAGGCGAACGAAGACGGGCTGATGCTGGTGTAGCGGGGCGCGACGCTCTACGTCGTGCGGTCGCTGCCGCGCACCTTCGCGAGATACTCCTCACGCGAGATGATGCCCTTCTGCACGAGCAGCTCGATGAGCCCGCGGGCGACGCGCACCTGACTCGCCATCAGCTGCTCCAGCTGAGCGATCTGGTTCAGCGCCTGCGACAGCCGGGTCGTCAGCTCTTTGATCTCCGC
>JBJMQN010000373.1:0-3672 GCA_045802665.1 Myxococcaceae bacterium
GAAGCGGCGGACGAACACAGCGAGGAACACGGTGACGACGAACGCGACCAGGCTGAGGCGCGGGTAGGGGGCGATGACGGTTCCGACGATCAGCGCGCCGACGGCTGGAACGACGAGCAGCAGCGTGGTGACCGCGCGGGCGCTGAGCGTTGCGTCGGTGGCGAAGATCGTCGCGAGCATCGCCATCGCCGCGGCGAGCACGACCGCGGTCGCCGGCACCGTGACGAACTTCTCCGCCGATGACACGAACAGCGCAGCGATCCCCGTCGCGATCGTCGCGCGCGCACCCATCCTGAACCGCCCCAGATCCGGGTCGGCGGCCATCAGGCGCTGGCGCAGAGCCCGGGCGATCACAGTCCGGCGACGATCCGCTTCACTTCATCGAGCTCCGCTGACGAGAGCTTCCATGCGGCGGCGCCCACGTTCGTTCGCGCCTGCTCCGGCGAAGTCGCGCCTGCGATCACCGATGCCACGGCCTTGTGCGCGAGCAGATACCCGAACGCCAGCTCGAGGATCTGGTGCTTCTTCCCCTCCGAGAACGCGATCAACTTCTCCACCAGCGCGAGGTTCTGTTCCGTCAGCATCCGGTTCGCTCGGTCGCCTTCGGAGAGCCGAGCTCCTTGCGGCCGCGGCTGGCCTTTTCGGTACTTGCCGGTGAGCAGTCCGCTCGCGAGCGGGAAGAAGGGGATGAACGCAATGCCGCGCTTCTCGCACTCAGCCAGCACGCCGTTCTCGGGTTCGCGGTGAATCAGGCTGTAGTGGTTCTGCACGCTCACGAACCGCGCGACACCGGCTTTCTTCGAATGCTCGTCCGCGTGAGCCAGCAGCGGCACATCGAAGTTCGAGCAGCCGATCTCCCGAACCTTGCCCTCGCGCACGAGGTCATTCAGCGCGCCCAGCGTGTCCTCGATCGGCACCTCTTTGTCGGGTGTGTGCAGCTGGTACAGATCGATTCGATCCGTGCGCAGCCGTCGCAGGCTGTCCTCGGCGGCGCGTTTCACGTACTCGGGCCGCGCGCCCTTCCGCTGCGGATCCACCTCCATTCCGAACTTCGTCGCGAGCACGATCTCGTTGCGCCGTTTCCCCAGCACTCGCCCGAGAAACTCTTCGCTCTTCGTGCCGCCGTAGATGTCCGCGGTGTCGAGGAAGTTGATCCCCGCATCCAACGCCGCGCTCACCACATTGCCCGTCGTGGCCTCATCGAGCCGCCAGCCGAAGTTGTTGCAGCCGAGCCCAACGACGCTGACCTGCAGCGAGCCGATCTTCCGCTTTTCCATGCGGCGCCAATTAGCGCCCGGCACGGTCGAAGTCCCGGCCTTACTTGGTCTTCTGGTAGGTGCCCACCAGCTCCGCCTGTCCGAGCACGTGCCCGTTCATCGCCTTCACCACGTCGGCCTTCGTGGCATGCGCGCCGAGTTCCGGCAGCATGAGATCCAACGCATACACCTTGTGGAAGTAGCGGTGCTTTCCGACGGGCGGACACGGGCCGCGGTACCCCGGCTTCTTCCAGTCGTTCACGCCGTCACGAGCGCCGGCGGGTGCAGCCTTGAGACCTTCAGGCAGCGAGGTCGTCGTCGGCGGCAGGTTGTAGAGCACCCAATGGACCCACACGGTCTTCGGAGCCGCGGGATCCGGCGCGTCCGGATCGTCCACGATCACCACGAAGCTCGCCGTTTGAGCCGGCGCACCGCTCCACTGCAGCGCGGGAGAGACGTCACCGCCCTCGCACGTGTGCTTCTTGGGGATCGCACCGTTCGACTGAAAGTCGGGAGACGTCACGGTGAACGACATGGGCTTCGTTTCCCCGGCGATCAGCGACGCGCAAAGCAACAGGCCGAACACGGTCGGTAGAGTAGGTATCTACCGAATCACGGTGATTGGCGCCTCGATCGGCCGAATTGCCCACCTTCTGTCACTCGCGAGCGACTAGGGCGCGCGGAGGCCAAGCGCGGCCCACGCCCGGTCCACGGCGTCGAGCAGATCTCCCTGCTTCGTGAACAGGCCGTCGCCGCCGTCGTCGTCCTCGGTCTCGTCGAGATCGTCGTAGTAGCGGAGCTCCCAGGCGCGGATGCCCAGCGAGTCGATCTGCGCGTCGTACGCGGAGAGCACGTCCACGCCCGCGGTCATCACTTCGCCGCTGTCGCGGTCATACACGAGCACCTCTTCGCCGCCGGAGACGAGCTCGATGCTGCCGTGCGCGAGGCCGGGCATGAGCACGTAGGAGTCGCTCTCGTGCGTGCCGGTGCCGATGCTCTTCAGCACTTCGGCGACCTTCGGGAACTTGATGGCGCCCGCGGTGCGTTCGGCGCCCTGAAGCTCCCATTCGAAAGTTGCGCCGTCGAACGCGGCAGCCAGAGCCTTCAGGGGTGCGGGTGCGTTGGCGACCTGGCTCGGCGGGCTGATTTCGAAGCGCTTCACCTTGAAGTTCGGGTTCGCCTTCATCGCGGCATGCAGACCTTCGAGCCGCGTCTTCATCCCGGCGAAGTCCTTCGCGGGGGCGGTGAGCGAGCTGCTCTTCGGAGGGGCGGGTTTTGCCATGGCGGGGGCGATTATCCGAGTCCGCGGCTGAAAGCACGCGCGGAGGGGGTCCGACCGGAGGTTGCAGGGCGGCGCCTGGGGACGCCAATTGACCGGGGGGCCGCGCGTCCTCAACTCGAAAGACAGCGGAGATCGGCAGGAGGCACCCCTCGTCGACCGCGATGAGATGAACCTGGATTCGACGATGACAGCGCCCGAGGTGGGGCTCTCGATGGAGGGCGGCCCGATCGTCGATGTGCTTCGGCGCGTCACACGCTGGCCGGCCGCGGTGCGGCTGGGAAGCTTGCAGCGCGCCGTTCTCGCCGCAGCGATCTGCTGGGTTCCACTCGCGCTGCTGTCGGTCGTGTCCGGCGGCGGCAATGGGACCGCCTTCATCCACGACATCTCCACCCACGCGCGGATGCTGCTCTCGGTGCCGATGTTCATCCTGCTCAACCGCTGGATCGGCGATTTCGTCTCGGACGCATCGTCGCGGATGTCGGTGCTGCTCGAAGCGCCAGACAGACCCGAGTACACGCGGATCGCGAAGCGGTGTCAGCGGTTCATGCAGTCGTCAATCGCCGAGTCCGCGCTGCTGCTGCTGACGTATGCGGCGGTCCTCTTCCGCATCTTCGATCGCTACGGCGTGTTCAGGCCGTGGGAGCTCACGGGCACTCAAAGCTTCACCCCTGCGGCGATCTACTTCTTCTCGGTCTCGCTGCCGGCGTTCTACTTCCTCGCGCTCCGTTGGATCTGGCGCTACGCGGTCTGGGCGGTGTTTCTGCTCCGCTGCAGCACGCTTCGGCTTCGGCTCATGTCAGGACAGCCGGACCCGGGGGGCATGCTCGGCTTCGTTGGGCGCACGCAGGTCTGGTTCTCGCTGATAGCCGTCGCGGCGGAGTTCGCGGTCACCGGGCGTTGGGCGGAGGCGGTCGTCTGGCGAGGCGCGCGCATTCAGGACTTCGCCGTGATTGCCGCAGTGACGATCGCCGTCGTTGTGATGTTGTTCGCCTTTCCCGCGCTCTTCTTCGCGCCTCACCTCTGGCGGCTGCGGTTCGGAGGGTTGCGCCAGCTCGATCATCTGACGGCGAGGATCTCGCGGACGTTCGAGGAGCGGTGGGTTCCGTCCGGCGACTCGGACAAGTTCCTCGATCA
>JBJMQN010000374.1:0-5457 GCA_045802665.1 Myxococcaceae bacterium
TCGGCTTGCCCACGATGTTGCTGCGGCCCACGACGACCGCGCGCTTGCCCTTTGGGTTGCAGCCGATCTCCTTCAGCATCTCCATGATCCCCGCGGGCGTGCACGGGAGCGTGGTCTTGCGGCCGAGGAACAGGTTGCCCGCGTTGAGCGGGTGAAATCCGTCCGCATCCTTCTCCGGCTTCACCGAAGCAATCGCCGTGTCAGGGTCCATCTGCTTCGGAAGCGGCAGCTGCACGAGCACGCCATGGACGGCCGGATCGCGGTTGATCTGATCGATCCGCTGCAGCACCTCTTCGAATTTCGCGCTCTCGGGGAAGTGATGCTCCCACGAGTTGAAGCCGATCTCCGCCGCTGCCTTGCGCTTGCCGCCCACGTAGATGGCGGACGCGGGATCCTCACCGACGCGAATGACCGCGAGGCCCGGCGTGATGCCCCGCTTCGCTTTCAGCTCCGTGGCCTGGTCCTTCAGCCTCGCCCGGATCTTCGCCGCGAGCGCCTTGCCGTCGATGAGCTGTGCCTTTGCCATACGAGGGCCGCGGACCTTACCCGCACTCCGGAAAGTAGGCGCGGATGTGTCACACTCCTGTCGTCGCCCGGACGGAGCGACCCATCAGATGTACTACGGCACGATCCTCGGACTGCTGATCGGTTTCTGCGTCGGGCTGCTGACGCGGTCCAGCGTGGTGATGATCGCGGGCTCGGTTGCCGGCGCCATCCTCGGCATGCGGTTCGACTTCTCCCGAACCCAGCCGTTGACGCCCTCCGCCGCGGACGAAGAGCTGCCGCCGTATAAAGACGAGCTCGAGACCACGCTGAAGCCCGGCGCCGCGGAGCGGCTGCGCGAGACGGCGGATGCGTTGGCTGCCCGCGCGTCGTTCGCGGAGAGTCTGTGCGGCGTGTTCGTCGCGGTGGCGCGAGCGGATGGAGAGCTCACCCGCGACGAGGTCCGCGTCGTGCGCGAGTTCTTCGAGCAGGAGCTCCGGTACTCACCGGGGGAGCTGGAGGCGGTGCGCGTCGCGCTGAAGGCCGCCGCTGCGAATCCACCGGAGCTCGCGAAGGCTGCGCAGCACAGCGCGGAGAAGCTCTCCCCTGCGGAGCGGCTGCTCTTCATCAACGCGCTGTACGAGATGGCGCTCGCGGATGGACCGCTGGGCAAGGCCGAGGCGGACTCGCTCAAGCTCGTGGGCGTCCATCTCTCGATCGCGCACGAGGACCTTCAATCCATTCGAGCGAGCCACCTCGGCACCGGGCTTCAGCACTTCGAGGCATTGGGAGTGAGCGCGGAGGCTTCGGACGACGAACTCAAGCGTGCATACAAGCGCCTGGCCGCACTGCACCATCCGGACCGGGTCGCGCACCTGGGGCCGGGCGCGGTGAGCCGTGCGGCGCGGCGGTTTCAGGAGATTCAGGCCGCGTGGGCGGAGGTGAGGAAGGTGCGGGGGCTGTGACGATCCTTTCGATTCTCTCGACGCGCGAGGGGGGCTGTGGCTATTTTCATCCATGGTTCGCGAGCTGGTCGATCTCCACATCCACCTCGGCGGCGCGGTCGCTCCCCACATCCTCTGGTCCATCGCTCACCAGCAGGGCTTCAAGCTGCCGGTGAAGAACTACTTCGAGTTCGTGGAGCTCATCACCGCGCGCCCGGGGAAAGTCTCCAGCCTCGACGACTATCTGAAGATCATGCACACCTGGACGGAGAAGATTCAGTCCTCTCCGACCGCGATCGAGCGCAGCGTCTATGAAGTACTCGGCAAGGAGTACCGCGGCAGCCGCGTGACGCTGATGGAGCTGCGCTTCAATCCGATGAAGCGCAACCTGAACTCGGAGCTCGACGTGGATCACATCATCCACGCGGCTATTCGGGGCATGGACCGCGCGATGCTGGAGTACGGGGTGCGCGCCGGGCTCATCTTCTGTTTCGCCCGCGAGTTCGACGAACGGCTCAACGGGATCATTCTCGAGAAGGCGATCAAGTACAAAAACCGCGGCGTCATCGGCGTGGATCTGGCGGGCACGGAGAAGAACGCGCTCGAGCTGTCCCCCACCCTCGTGAAGAAGTACGAGGACCTCTACAAGAAGGCGCGCGAGGCCGGGCTCAAGACCACCGTCCACACCGGCGAGACCGCGGGCACGGGCGTCGAAGGGATGATGGCGGCGATCGAACGGTTCAAGCCGCAGCGCATCGGTCACGGCATCCGCGCGTGGCGCGACGAGGAGGCGATGAAGACGCTGCGCGAACGCAACATCCTCCTCGAGCTCTGCCCCACCTCGAACATCCAGACCAAGGCGGTGGAGGGGCTCGCCGAGTTCCGCGAGATCGTGCAGACGTTCTGGGACCGCAAGGTGAAGTTCACGATCAATACGGACGGTCCGTACATGCTGGACACGGACATGAAGCATGAGGTCGAGCTGCTCGAGGAGAATCGGATCCTCACGCCCGCGCAGATCGATCAGACGCTGCTCTGGGCGCGCGAGCACAGCTTCCTCCCCGGCGCGCAGACCTTCCTGCCCACGGCGTGAGTTCTCGGTTGAGCGTTGCGCGCGGCGCGGATAGAGCCGGCCCGTGTATCGACTGATCCGATCGATCCTCTTCCTCTTCCCGGCCGAGCTGGCGCATCAGATCGGGATCGCGGCGCTGGAGATTCTGGGGCAGCTGCCGGGAGTGTGCCGGTGGATGAGATCGCGCGTTCGTTCGGAGCTTTCGGTGACGATCGCGGGCCTGCAGTTTCCGAACTGCGTCGGCCTGGCGGCGGGGTTGGATAAGAACGCGGAGGCGGTGCAGGGGTTCTATGCGCTGGGGTTCGGCGCGGTGGAAGTCGGGACCGTGACGCCGCGGCCGCAGCCGGGGAATCCGACGCCCCGTCTGTTCCGCATCCCCGAGCATCACGCGATCATCAACCGGATGGGCTTCAACAACCGCGGCGCGCAGGAGATGGCCGCGCGGATCCGGGAGCTGGAGTGGAGACCCGCCCCTCTCGGAATCAACATCGGGAAGAACAAGGACACGCCGATCTCCGAGGCGACGGCGGACTACTTGCGGTGCGTGGATGAGCTCGCGGAGCTCGGTGATTACGTGGTGGTGAACGCGAGTAGTCCGAACACGCCCGGACTGCGCACGCTGCAGGAGCCGGAGGCGCTTTCGGGGTTGCTGGCTGCCGTGCGCGAGCGGATGCCTTCTGGAAAGCCGCTCTTCTTGAAGATCGCGCCTGATCTTGGGTTGGAGGCGGTGGATGCGATCGTGGATGTGGCGATGCGCTGCGGGGTTGACGGGTTGATCGCGACCAACACGACGATTGAGCGTCCGTTCGAGCATCCGGTGGCGAAGGAGACCGGTGGTCTCAGCGGAGAGCCGGTGCGTTCGAAGAGCACCGCGGTCATTCGCCGCGCGTATGAACACAGCAAAGGGAAGCTCCCGATCATCGGCGTCGGCGGCGTGTTCAGCGCACAGGACGCCTACGAGAAGATCCGAGCGGGCGCGTCGCTCGTGCAGGTGTACACGGGCTTCATCTATGAGGGCCCGCCGATGGTTCCGGCGCTGCTGGCCGGGATCAGCGAGCTGCTGAAGCGCGATGGATTCTCGAGCGTGACCGAGGCCGTTGGCGCGGATGCGCGCGGGGCGTGAGCGACTTCGACGAGAGCGCTGCGTTCTACGTGAAGCTCGGGTTCAGCGAGGTGAGGCGTTGGCGTTCCAGCCGCTGGGTCCGCAAGTACCGGCGCATGCGCTCCTCGCCGAAAACCTGGATCGCGCAGAAAATGTTGTGACGACGGCAGAGCAACCTGCTGTTCGCGAGCGTTGCCTCTCCGCCCAGCGCCCACGGCCGCCAATGATCCAGCTGCAGCTGATGGCGGGAGTTGCACCGGTGGCCTTTCAGCCCTACGAAGGCGCACCGCCCTTCGTCGCGGGCGTAGACAGCACGGATCACCTCTGCGCTCGGCTCACGCTTCGCCCGCAGCTCCACGGGAAGGAATGGCGCACCGGTCAAGCCGAGGAGTTCCCACGACGAAAGGTACGGCGGGTTCACTTCCAAATTGGAGGTAGCGGGCGGGTTCACTTCCAAGTTGGCGGTCGCGGGCGGGGTCACTTCCAATTTGGAAGTAGCGGGCGGTAACACCTCCGAATTGGACGTGGGCGGCGCGGTCACTTCCAAATCGGCGGTAGCAGGCGGAGTCACTTCCGAAGTGGAGGTGCGCGACCGGATGGAGCGCACTTCGAGCTCGGCACGCTGCTTCTTCGCGAGGTCCTTCCGGGTGCGGTGGATGCACTCACGGATCAGATCGGCATCCGTGGCCGTGGGCATCAGGTGGCTGAGCATGGACCTCACCTCCTCGAGCTCGGCGTAGCCGCTCTTATCCAGGTTGACCCAGAGGGCGAGGCGACCGGGCCCAAGCACCTCGACCTTCGACTTCAGGTGAGGGGGATCGTTCGACGGCCTTGCGGTGATTTCGCTCAGGCTGCCCTGCGAGGCTGCGCCGACGACCTCCAACTTGCCGACGGGTGACGTCGCCTTCTGAGTCTCGCCAGAGAAGTTGAGCGAGCGATCACGCTCCTTGAAAAGGGGCCGACGGTCGGGAACGAAGGTGGTGGTTTCCCGGACGTCGGGCCGAGGGTTGAGCTCAGCCAGGAGCTCCTCGACGAGTTTCATGCTGAGGCCAGACGCCCGAGTGAGAAGCGCGACGTGGTTCTCGGGAGTGAGGACCTTCTCCAGCATGCCGAGCGTGGTCGCGTTGAGCCGGCCATCGCGGAGGTACTCGACGGCAGCAGGGAAACGGACGAGGAGAGCGGCGGATCGCGAGTAACGCGTGGCGGTGCTCTCCGGCATGCGGAGGCGCTCGTGGCAGTACGACCAGAGCGAGAAGCCGAGCGCCTCGTCCATGCGAAGCTGGTGCAATGCCGCGAGGGCAAGGATGAGCTCCGCGGTAGTGAGCCGTTCTGTGCGGGCGAGGGAGTCGATACGGAGCTCGAGCTCATCGAGCGACAGCGAGGACAGTTCGTCGAGAGTGAGAGTGGTCATGCACTCACGGGTACCACGACGATCTTTCGGCCCCTGAATCTGCCTCAGGTGCTGCGCGGCCGAGCATGAACGGCGCGCGAGGCCTCGAAGAGCTCCCGACGCGAGAGACCGAATAATCGCGGCGATAACGCAGATGTTTCGTCGCGATCGTCACCACCCAGCTCCCGCGAAGCCAAAAGCCGTCAAGCGAAATCGACACAACCGCCGCAATAACGTCCAATCAGAATGTTGCAACCACTGCCCAACCGACTCCCCGCCCGCAAAGCCCAAGAAAATGCCGGCGCACTCTCAGAGCCCGGCGATCTCTATGACCTCTTGGCGTGAGGCTTTCCATCCGCCTGCCGCTTTCGTCCCCTCGGCGCACGTGACGGAAGGCAGGGACTCCACTCTCCGGCTCGAGTTCGTTCGCGGCGGCGTCTCCGCTCGGCACGCACGCACGGCAGCA